>DQHP01000066.1 GCA_003524435.1 Microbacterium sp. | reverse complement strand
GCCGCGGCAACGGCGAGCACGCGCAGCACGAGCACGCGCCCGAAACGGTCGACCAGCGGCCCGCCGAAGATTCGCACTGCTGTCATGCACACCGAGAAGACGGTCAGTGCCGCTGCTCCGGCCGCTGTGCCACCACCGTGATCTTCAGCGGTGCCCAGTGCCAACCAGTCGTTCGCGCCGCCCTCGGCGAAGGACATGCCGAGCATGAGGAGGCCGAGCGCATAGGTGCGTGGCTCACGCCAGGCCGAGAGCGCGGTGTGCATGCGTTCGCGCCAGTGCGGCTTTTCCTCGGTGGGTTCGGGGTCGAGAGTCGCCGCACGGTTCGGCACGTTCGCAAAGCAGACGAAGGCACCGGCGATGATGAGCGCGGCCATGATCAGCGCATGGGTGGCCACCGAGACGTGCGTGGTCGCCGCTATCCAGCCGACGCCCGCACCGATCACTGTGCCGAAGCTGAAGAACGCGTGAAACAGGGGCAGGATCGTCTTTCCGGACTCTTGCTCGATGGCGGTCGCCTCGACGTTCATCATGACGTCCAAGCCGCCGTTACCGAGTCCGAATAGTGCAAGGCCGACGATGACAACGGGGAAGGAAGCGAGTACGGCGGAGCCCACTCCGATGAGCCCAAGCCCGACCGAAAGGATGAGCATTGTTACCAGCATCCCTTGCCGTGCGCCGGTGCGCGCCATCACTGCGGGGCCGGTGGAGATGCCGATGATCGAGGCGATGCCCATGCCGAGCAGTAACAGACCGATCTGGGCGTTATCGATGCCCAGGGCGAGCTTGATGTCAGGAACGCGTGATGCCCATGTCGCGATCGAAACGCCGCTGGCGAGAAAGATCGCGAATACGGCGTTGCGCCAGTGGACGTACTGGGCGCGCGAGAGGGCGAATTCCATGAGAACAAGCGTATCGAATCGATTCGATTTTCGGAAATGATTCCCGCTATTCTCGACGTATGGCTGATTCCTCTGGACCGCGGCGGGCAACACTGTCGGACGTCGCCCGCAGCGCGGGGGTCTCGATGTCAACGGCCTCTGTCGTTTTCAGCGGCAAGACGAAGGTGTCGGATGCGACGAGCGCACGTGTGCGCGTTGCCGCAGCCGAGCTCGGCTACACCGGACCCGATCCGATGGCTGCGTCTTTGCGGACGGGGCGGAGCGGCATCGTTGCTGTGGTGCTCGAGGGGCAGTTGCGCACCGCGTTTGCTGATCCGGTCACGGTTCCGATGATGGACGGCCTCGCTGACGGGCTCGCCTCGCTCGGTGCCGGCATCCTGTTGTTGCGTGATGAGCCGACGAGCGACGACGCTGCCTCGCTCGCAACCGCGCCAGTTGACGCGGTTGTACTGATCGGATGCTCCGGCAGAACGCGCGAATCACTGGAGATCGTGCGTCGCCGCGGTCTGCCCGTCGTGGTGATCGAAGGCGATGCGGGCGAGGGGATTCCGCGGATCTCACTCGATAACCATCAGGCCGCCAAGGGACTTGCCCGCTACATCCGCGGGCTGGGGCACGAAAAGGTCGCGATCGTCACACTCCCCTTGGATAGCGGGTGCGAACGCGGGCCCATTGACCGCCAGCGGATGGAGCGCGCGAGCGTAGAGGTCTCGATCGACCGACTTTCCGGTGTGGCAGATGTCTTCCCTGAAGCCCACGCGGTGTCGGCCGGGGGAAGCTCAATTGATGAGGGTGTGATCGCGGGGCGTACTCTGCTGGCTGATCGGTCGTCGCGTCCGACTGCCGTGCTCGCGCAGAGTGATCTCCTCGCAGCCGGGGTGATTCGTGCTGCGGAAGAGCTCGGACTGCGGGTGCCAGAAGATGTCAGCGTCGCGGGGTTCGATGGTGTGCAGGTCGATGGCCTTGGACCGCACGTGCTCACCACCATGGTGCAGCCGGCAGCGGAAAAGGGCCGAGCGGCGGGGGAGCAGGTCGCCAAGATGCTGCGCGGCGAGGACGCAACTTCGCTGGACCTCACCTGTACGTTTCGAGCGGGGACGACGACTGCTCGGCTTGAGCCCCTCGATTCTCAGTCTCAGCTATGACGCATAGACCGGCCAAGAGCGTACTCGATTAGGACCTCGGCGGGCCCAGCGGCAGTGTCACCGGGCTGAAGTCGTGGATCGTGTACTGGCCGCACGAGACCACCTGTGTCGGCTGCGCATTCGTTCCCAACGCCCAGTTCGTGCTTTGCGCATCCTCGATGAGGAAGGTCACTTCTCCTGGCGAGAAGTCGGACTGATTCACCAGCCACGCGTAGGCGTTGAGCTGATGGTCGACCTGTACGAGCTGCGTGGGGTCGTCAAGATGCAGCTTCGGCAACCGCACCGTCCAGAACTGTCCGGCGCCGGTCTGTCCTGAGGCGCTCACCCACTCGTTGACGCATTTCAGATCGGTGTTCGGATGCTGCGCGGCACCGACAGTGCGCGGAACACTGAGCCCGGCGCCGATGACCAGCAACGCCGCGGCAGAGGCGGTCAGCGCGACAACTGCGCGCCGCGGCATCCGTACCGTCGTCGGTGTCGCGACCAGGGCGAGCACGGGGGCGAAGACGACGGGCTCGAGATACCGTGCGGCGTGCGTGCCGAGTGCGACCGCGCCGATGAGCACGAGCACGGGCAATGCCCAAGCGGCCACGGCGACGAGACGTGCACCGAGGTCGGGTGCACGGAAGGTCTGCCGCACAGCGACGAGCAGCAGCACAATCACGATGACGGTGCCGAGCACTCCGAGCGGTGTCGACATTCGTGTGGCGAGCAGATCCGTGTAATAGCGGACAGACTCCGGCCACATGCCGGGCTGTGCGTACTCGGCGCCGTCGTTTGCGATCCATGCCGAAAATGGAATGCGCACGATGAACCCGACGACAGTGCCGCCGATGAGCCATGCGAGCAGAGGGAGCGCGCGGCGTCGAACGGCCGAATATGCCGCCATGACGCCCAGCACCACACCGAGCGGAACCGTAGCCCAGGCCGCGTAGAGCGGATTCGACACCGTCGAGATCAGCGCGACCACGCCGAGCATGAGCGGAAGAAGCCGCGTCTGAGTCTCACGGTCGCACGCGCGTCGCACGATCCCCACGCTCAGCACGACGGCGATCACGGTGGCCGAATAGTAGGTGGTTGTCGCCAGCAGTGAGGCGAGCTCAAGGGCATCGCGAGAGGCGGAGGTTTCGGTCACAGCGATCGCACAGAACGCCGTCAACGCGACGAGCGACCAGCCGACCGGAGCGTGTGCACTGCGGCGGCGCCCTGCCGCGAAACGCAGCGCTCCGTAGAGCGCCACCAAGTTGAAGATGCCATTTATCAACAACACAGTGTTCACGTCGAGTGTCAGCAGCCGCCCGATCAGCCAGAGCACGGCGAAAAGCGCGAGCTCGGGCAGAAACAGCACACTCGACATCACCCAATCGAAGGGTTCGCCCTCGGCCACCGAGCGCACCAGCATCGCGACGACCAATGAGTCTCCGTCGCGCAGCAGAAGTTCAGAGCGAGCCGTTGATGCGAGCTGTGCCACTGTCACGATCGAGATGAGTGCCGCCGCGACCCAACCGCCGATTTCTCTCATCCCACTGCGCCGCATTCCTCTACTCTTTCATGTCCGCGAGTGGCGACTGCGGACAAGCGCCGCACCTGCGCCAGGTAAACTAGGAGAAACCCGCCCGCCTGTGCCATTACGGCCGACGTGCCATTGAGGAGCCGCGCATGCTGTTGCTCCTCGCCGTGTTCCTCCTCGGGTCGCTCGTTTTACCCGTGTTGGTTCGGTGGTTGGGGGCTCAGGCGTTCGCCATTGCGGCTCTTATTCCCGCCGCGGCATTCGTTCACGCAATCGTCATGACGCCGCAGGTGCTCAGTGGCGAACCCACGCCTTTCGAGAGCGTGCCGTGGGTTCCGCAGCTGGATCTGAACCTTTCTATGCACATGGACGTGCTGGGGTGGGTGTTGACCCTCATCGTCACCGGCGTCGGCGCTCTCGTGTTGCTGTACTGCCGCTGGTATTTCTATGAAGACAGCGCCGATCTCGGCCAGTTCGCAGGAGTTCTGCTGGGCTTCGCCGGAGCGATGTACGGCCTTGTACTCACTGACGACCTGGTCATGCTCGTCATGTTCTGGGAAGTCACCAGCATCCTGTCTTACCTGCTGATCGGGCACTACCGCCGTCGTGCTGCTAGCCGTCGTGCCGCACTCCAGGCACTCTTGGTGACGACACTCGGCGGACTGGTCATGTTCGTGGGTGTGGTCCTGCTGTCGGTCTATGCCGGAACCGCGAGCATCACTGAGATTCTGGAGCTTGCACCCAGCGGGCCGCTTGTGGACGCTGCGATCGTCATGCTGCTCATCGGTGCTCTGAGTAAATCGGCGATCTTCCCATTCCACTTCTGGCTTCCCGCGGCGATGGCCGCGCCGACCCCGGTCAGCGCCTATCTGCATGCCGCGGCCATGGTGAAAGCGGGCATCTACCTCATCGCGCGATTCGCGCCGGTCTTCGCGCTGTCTGACACGTGGCGACCGATCGTCATCTCGCTGGGTGTCTTCACGATGCTCCTCGGCGGTGTTCAGGCGCTGCGTGAGACCGACCTCAAGCGCATCCTCGCGTTTGGCACGGTCAGCCAGCTCGGCTTCTTCACCGTCGTCGTCGGCTACGGCACCCAGGCAACGGCACTGGCGGGCCTGGCACTGGTGATCGGGCACGCCCTGTTCAAGTCCGCGCTGTTCCTCATCGTCGGTGTGATTGACCGTCAGCTTTCCACGCGTGACATCGATGAACTCTCCGGAGTCGGTAGACAGGCGCCCGTCATGGCGACCGTTGCCTTCATCTCCGTCGCCTCAATGGCAGGTATTGCGCCGACGATCGGATTCGTCGGCAAGGAGTCAGCGCTGACGGGTCTGCTCGATGATGCTCTGGGCGGTTCGGTGTGGGGTCTCGTCGCCCTGATCGGCGTCGTTTTGGGATCTATTCTGACCGCGGCATATGGTGCGCGTTTCCTCTGGGGCGCATTCTGGAAGAAGCGCGATAAACAGGGTGAGCGCGTCGCGGATACCCCCTGGCCTGACCCTCCCGTCGGGTTCCTCTCGGCTCCGATTATTCTGGGCGGGCTCACACTGGCTGCGGGCATCGGCGCGCCAGCGGTGGATGTCGCCCTGCATGGCTACGCCGTAACTGCCGCACCGGGTCTCAACGCCGATGGCGTGGCGACCGAGGGGCCGGGACATCTGGCCCTCTGGCATGGATTCGAGCCCGCCCTGGGCATCTCGATTCTTGCGATCGTGCTCGGCATCGGACTGTTCCTGCTCACTGTTCGCACGGGCTGGGATCGTAAGGCACGACTGCTGCGATTTACAGCGGCTGATGTGTACTACCTCGTGATGCGCGGCGTTGACCGGCTCTCTGTGATCACCACGTCCTTCACGCAGCGCGGCTCGCTGCCGGTATATGTCGGCACCATCTTCATCGTGTTCGTTGCCGCCGAGGTCACCGCGCTCCTGGCTAGTGACGTCGATCAGCTGAACCTGTCGCTGTGGCACACTCCGACCCAGATTGCCGTCGCTCCGATCATGGCTCTCGCTGCGGTCTTCGCCGTGCAGGCGCGAAAGCGATACACCGGGGTCGTGCTCGTCTCGGTCACAGGCCTCGGCATGGTCGCGCTGTTCGCTACCAGTGGCGCGCCTGACCTTGCTCTGACGCAGATCCTCGTCGAGACCGTGACGATGGTCACCTTCGCTCTCGTGCTGCGACGGCTGCCGTCGCGAATGGGGGAGCACAACGCCTCGGTATCCCGCATCCCGCGCGCTGTGCTGGCCATCGGCGTCGGCGTCACGATGGCGTTCATCGCCGTCGTTGCCACACAGGCGCGCATTGCCGCTCCGATCTCGCTGTCGTTCCCCGAACTTGCCTACGAACTCGGCCACGGTAAGAACGTCGTGAACGTCGCGCTGGTCGACCTGCGTGGCTGGGACACCATGGGCGAACTCTCCGTGCTCGTACTGGCCGCCACCGGCGTTGCATCCCTCGTCTTCGTCAGCCACCGAGCCGACATGCTCTCGCAGCGCCCGGCATTGCCGAAGCGCCTGCGGCGCAAAGCACGAATCGCGCCCCTGGTCGAGACGACCGAAGGCATTCGCTTCCAGACGGCGGAGAACCGCAGCAATCCGCGAGCGTGGCTTGTCGGTGGCCAGCAGATGAATCCTGAGAACCGTTCGATCCTGCTCGAAGTGATCGTTCGCATCCTCTTCCATACGATCATCGTGGTTTCGATCTACCTGCTTTTCGCTGGGCACAACGGTCCAGGCGGCGGTTTTGCCGGCGGGCT
The DNA here is from genome assembly GCA_003524435.1 of Microbacterium sp. Taxonomy (GTDB): domain Bacteria; phylum Actinomycetota; class Actinomycetes; order Actinomycetales; family Microbacteriaceae; genus Microbacterium. Next base: position 28,433 of record DQHP01000066.1, on the reverse strand, counting down.
TGTCGCCGGTATGGCGCTTGTTATGCGCTACATCGCGGGTGGGCGTTGGGAATTGGGTGCGGCCGCGCCAACGGATGCCGGACGCCTGCTGGGCTTCGGCCTGATCCTCGCGGTCGGATCGGCTGTGGTGCCGCTCTTCTTCGGCCTCGCGCCGCTGACCAGTTCATTCTGGGAGTGGGAGATCCCCGGCATCGGTCACATGGAATTCGTCACGTCCACAATCTTCGACACGGGCGTGTACCTCGTCGTCATCGGCCTCGTGCTCGATGTGCTGCGCAGCCTCGGGGCTGAAGTCGACAAGCAGGCGCTGCAGTTGCGTTCTCGGGGGGTGAGTCGCTGATGGATGTCTCTCTCACCCTCATCATCGTGATGGCCGTGCTCTTCGCATGCGGTGTCTACGCCATGCTCGAGCGCAGCCTCACCCGTGTGCTCATCGGCTTCCTTTTGCTGGGCAACGCGACGAACATTCTGTTGCTGATCGCGATGGGCGTGCCCGGAAACGCTCCGTTCTACGGTGAGAGCGACGTGAGTGATCCGCTGCCGCAAGCGCTGACGCTCACCGCCATCGTCATCACGTTCGCCGTCTCCGCGTTCCTGCTCGCCCTCATCTATCGGTCGTGGCAACTCGGTCAGGCCGACACCGTCGAGGATGACGAAGCCGACATCGCCCTGCGCGAACGTACGGACGAAGACGAAGACGTCCTCGATGACGAGATTGACGAAGAGGACGAAGACGCAACGACCGACTTCGTGGGAGAGGAGACCGCGCCGATTACGGTGCTGCAGATGCGCGATCACCCCGCCATTCGAGATGACGCGCCAACGGACCGCGTATGGGATGCTCCGTCATCCGCGCCTTCGAAGGCACCTGACGCAACCCACAAGATCGACTCACCCGACGAAGAGGAGGACCGCACATGAGTGCACTTGTTCCTCTTCTCGTTGCGCTTCCCCTCCTCGGCGCAGCGATCACGTTGGTGTTCGGCCGCAGCCCACGCCTGCAGGTGTTCGTCACGGTTGCCACCCTCGCCGCGGTCGCCGTCATCGCGGCACTGCTGCTGATCGCCGTCGACGGTGGCGCACCGTTGGCGGTGTCGGTGGGCGGCTGGCCGGTGCCGTTCGGCATCATCCTCTATGTCGACCGGCTCGCTGCTCTTCTCGTGCTGATCTCAAGCGTCGTGCTGCTTGCGGTGCTGCTGTTCTCGATTGGCCAGGGCGCCGCGGATGGCACCGACGAAACTCCGATCTCGATCTTCAACCCGTCGTATCTGATCCTCGCGGCGGGTATCTTCAACGCCTTCATCGCCGGTGACCTCTTCAACCTTTACGTCGGCTTCGAGATCCTGCTCGTGGCGTCGTATGTCTTGATCACCCTCGGCAGCACCGAGTCACGCATCCGCACCGGAGCGGTGTACATCGTCGTTTCATTGGTCTCGTCGATCATCTTCCTCGCGGCGATCGCGATGATCTACGCCGCACTCGGCACCGTGAACATGGCGCAGATAGCCGAGCGGATGACCGAGCTCCCACAAGAAACGCAGCTCGTGTTGCACCTGATGCTCGTCGTCGCGTTCGGTATCAAGGCGGCGATCTTCCCGGTGTCCTTCTGGCTCCCGGACTCCTATCCGACAGCGCCGGCCCCGGTCACCGCAGTGTTCGCGGGCTTGCTGACGAAGGTCGGCGTCTACGCGCTGATCCGCACCGAGACGCAGCTGTTCGCCGAGAACAGCATCAACACGTTGCTGCTGATCGTGGCCCTTGCGACGATGGTCATCGGCGTGCTCGGCGCCGTGGCGCAGGCAGAGCTGAAGCGAATACTCTCATTCACGCTGGTGAGCCACGTCGGCTACATGATCTTCGGCCTGGCGATTGCCACCCCTGCGGCGGTCGGCGCCACTGTGTATTATATCGTGCACCACATCGTTGTGCAGACGACGCTGTTCCTCGCGGTGGGGCTTATCGAACGCCGTGCAGGCAGCACCTCGATCATCCGCGTCAAGGGACTGCTGAAAGCTGCACCTTTGATCGCCGTGCTCTACTTCGTCCCGGCGATCAACCTCGGCGGCCTGCCACCTTTCTCTGGATTCATCGGCAAGTTCGCCCTCTTCGACGCCGCAGCATCCGTGGGCACGCCGCTCATGATGGTGCTGATCTTCGCCGGCATCCTGACCTCGCTCCTCACTCTCTACGCACTCATGCGCGCATGGAACCTCGCCTTCTGGCGTGAAGAGGAAGACGCGACCGAGACAGACACCCGCAGCATCTCCTACCTCGGCAACGCCCCGGCCGCTGACGAGCACCAGGAGCGCCGTCGCATCCCGCGGATCATGACATTCGCGACCGGCGGGATGGTCGGTGTCACGCTCATGCTGACGATCTTCGCCGGCCCGCTTTATGCACTGTGCGATCGCATCGGCGATTCGCTGCTGCAGCCAGTGAACCTGGTTCAGCTCGAAGAGGAGGTGGTGGCCCCGTGAGTCCCGATACCCGCCGTCACTTCCTGCATGACGTGTGGCTGCAACTGCCGTTCCTTGCCTGGCTAATCGTGCTGTGGATGTTGCTGTGGAACCAGTTCACAGTGCTGTCATTGGTCAGCGGCCTGGTTGTGGCGATCTTCGTCACGCGGGTTTTCCGGCTGCCCACCATCGAACTCTCGGGGCGCATCAACATTTGGTACGCGCTCGTGTTCGTCGTGCAGTTCCTGTTCGCCGTGGTGCGCGGTGCTATCGCCGTGACCATTCAGGTGTTCGACTTCCGTCATCAGCCCGGAGTAGCGATCATCGCCGTGCCGCTGAAGTACGCAGACGACTTGATCATGACGCACGTCTCGGTCACCTCGTCGCTTATCCCCGGGTCGCTCGTCGTCGAAACAGATCGGCATCGCCGCATCCTGTACTTGCACATCATCGGAGTGCGCAGCCGAGCGGATGCCGACGAGCAGCGCGACGGAGTGATGCGCTGGGAGCGGCGAATCGTGCGTGCCTTGGGGAGCCCGGCACAGTATCGTGCGTTGAAAGCAGACGAACGCGCGGGAGGTGTGCGATGAATATCCTGATGGGCCTCATCGTCATCGTGTTCGGCGTGGCCGCGATTCTGACAGTGTTTCGGATCATCCGCGGACCGTCGATTCTCGACCGTGCCGTGGCATCCGACGTTCTGCTCACCGAAGTGATGTGTGTGCTAGGCGCCGAGATGGCGATCAACGGGCACACTCGCAGCATTCCGGTGCTGCTCATCATTGCGGCAGTCGGGGTGTTCGGGTCGATCTCGGTCGCCCGATATGTGGCGCGAAGGGATAACACGACACCATGAACGTGCTCGGTTTCGAAATCCCGGATCCCATCATCGATGTGACGGTCCTTGTGCTGATCCTGCTGGGCGCTGTGCTGTGCCTGTCCGCCGCTGTGGGTTTGCTGCACTTTCGCGACGTGCCCTCGCGTCTGCACGCGGCGACGAAGCCACAGGTGCTCGGAGTCATCCTCATCTGCCTGGCGATTGCGCTCGCACAGCGCTCGGTGGGGGGCATACTGCTTGGACTCGCGCTTGTCGCGCCGATCGTGTTGATGCAGTTCGCGACCGCGCCTTTGTCGGCGCACATGGTTGGGCGCCAGGCCTATCGCAACGGGTCCGCAGAGGAGCGCCGACTGGTTGTTGACGAGCTCGCTGAATCAAAGCAGACTCCGCCCGGTGCGGGCTGAGCGGTGTGATGTGGGGGAATGTATGAGCGCACAACCAGGTTGGTACGACGCCGGAGTTCCGGGCCAAGAACGCTGGTGGGACGGGACACAGTGGACTGCGCATGAGCGCGCGGTCCCTGGTGTGACGCCGGTGGGGATGCAGCCGGTACAGCCGCAGTATGTGGTGCCTGTTGCGCCGGCGGCGCCGATGGGGTGGTTCCCCGTTGTAGGGACAGCTGATGTGCGCTGGTGGGACGGGACGACCTGGACCCCCTACCGTATTCGTGACCGCCGGGTCCGCGCGGATGCCTTCAACTTTGAGCCTGGAAAGCAGGGCGTCCTGCTCGGCAGCCTGTTCATCGGTCTCGGCATCGTGCAGTTTCTGAACTACAGCCGCCTTGACTCCAACGTCTTTTCCATCACTCCGTCGTTCTTCGTTATCGCTGGTGTCGTCTGGCTCATCGGCGGATTTCAGGTGAACCAGCTCAAGAAGCTACCCGCACCGTCGACCGTGCCGATCTTCGACGCATTGACGAGGCCACTTCCCGGTGAGGCAGAGGGAGCCGCGGCTGGCTGGTATCCGGTCTCGGGCAAGATAACCCGCTGGTGGACCGGCACCCAGTGGAGTCCCTATATCGCGCAGAAACTCGGAGTGCGACCGACCCATTTCGGCCCACGCTCCTACCGAAATGCCATGATCCTCGGTGCGATCTTCGTGGGGCTCGGTGTGTTGGGTGCTGTGCTCGGGTTCACGCTGATGGGCGCGTTGGGCACTTTCGGCGGTCTCGTTATTGCCATTCCGGCACTGGTGTTTGCCCTGGTCGGTGGCCTGGTGCTCCTGACCGTTTACCTTCGCCGCTACACGCTTCTTATTCCGCCCCACCCGCCGACCCTCCTCTAACNNCCCGCCGCTGCAGTCGCTAACGCCACCGCCACCGCCACCGCTGCCGCTGCGCTGCGCTGCCGCTGCGCTGCCGCTGCGATTTGCCCGCTCTTTTCCCGCATAACTCCGGAGAATCAGCCATTTGTGGCTCGAACGGTGCCGAGAAAATGCGGATCAAGAAAATTCCTCCGGAGTTATGCGGAGCCGGACCGGACCGAGACCGGGCGATGACTGGGCCGAGACCAGGCCGTGACTGGTCCTGCACCTACCGCAGTCTTAACCCGTTCTCCACGGAACGAGGGTTTGTGGCCCCCGTGAGTGCGACTTTACGAGCACCATTCGGTGGATGAGTGAGAAGAAAACGACTGCTGAACGACTGACGGAACTCTACGCACCAACGGTGTTCTCGCGCGCCGAACTGCTTCAGGCCGGCGGCACTGGGGACGACATCACCCGTGCGGTGAAGGCAGGTTTACTGCTGCGGCTGCGTCGAAACTATTACGCCTATCCCGACGCCGACCCTGATGTCGTCGAAGCTGTTCGGATAGGCGGACGAATGGCCTGCATAACCTTGCTGCAGAAGCTCGGTGTGTTCGTTCTGAAATCGGCAGGTCTGCACATGCACCTGCCGCCGCGAATGTCGCGGATTCGCCAGCGCAAGTCCGAGTCAACGGTGATGCATTGGGCACAGCGATCGCTGGAGGATTGCCCAAAGCACGTTGTTTCGGTGAGGGATGCTGTGTGGCAGGCGCTTCTCTGCCAAGAAGCGAGACCGGCCATCGCAACTCTCGATAGCGTCCTTCATCTGCGCCTCGCCACTCGAGCGCAGTTGGCTGAGCTTTTCACGCTGCTTCCGGCGCGGCTGCAAGTGCTTTTGTCGCTCGTGGACGGTTCGGCTGAGTCAGGTCCGGAGACCTACATGCGATTGATTCTTCGAACGCTCGGTGTTCAGTTCGAAACGCAGGTGGAGATCCCAGGAGTCGGCCGAGTGGACTTCGTCGTTGAAGGATGGCTGATCATCGAGTGCGACAGTAGGGAGTTTCATGAGGGGTGGGAGAAGCAGGTGCAGGATCGCAATCGCGACATCGCAGCTGCTGCGCTGGGGTACACGAGCATTCGTCCCATTGCATCGGACATTCTGTTCGATTCATCGCGCGTTCGGCAGAGAATCTCGGATGTACTTGAGGCATTCGAGCCGAGCCGCCGTCGTCTTCGCGCCGCATAACTCCGGAGAAACAGCTGTTTGTGGCCTCGATAGTGCCGACAACATGCGGAATCTGAAAAATTCTCCGGAGTTATGCGGAGAGCCAACCCGCCAAAGGTCACTCAGCACCCGCCTCAGAGCGAAGCGGCGAACTCCGAGATGATCACGGCGGCGAGAGAGGCGTCGCTGATGAGCGTGCCGTGGCCGTGGTCGGGTATCTCAACGACCTCGGCGGGCCCGGGAACAAGTCGAACGATCTCCTGGCACCACGACATGGGCGCCAGCGGATCGCGCTCCCCGCGCACAACAAGCACCGGGCACTTCACCTGCGCGTACGCTTTTTCGGGCTCGTGCACGACAGTGGCGCGAACCTTCCGCACCAGGTGCGGACCGCCGCGCAGGTACTCACGTGCCCCGCGCCACAGCACGATCGGCCGCTCGCCGACGAGGTCGCGCATCAGATAGGTCGCCTGCTCCCATACGCTACGCGCGGCGCTGTTCACTGTCGGAGCGGCCAGCACGAGCCCCGCAATAAGCGACGGATGCCGTGAGGCGAGCTCTGCACCGATCTGGCTGCCCATCGAATGACCGATGACGACGGCGTCCGAGACGTTGATGCTGCGCAAAAACGCCGCAATCAGGTCAGCGTGGCGAGCCATCGTCAGGGTGCGTGTCGGCTCCGGCGCTTCGCCGAAACCGGGCAGATCGAGAGCAATAATGCGTCCGAGAAGGCGCTCGACGAAGTCGAGATAGACGCTACGACCCATTCCGATCCCGTGGATCAGCACATACGGGCGAGCGCCGGTTCCGAAATCCTCCGCGATGAGCGTGGCTCCGCCGTGTTCAAACTCTACGAAGGATGCAGGAACACCTTCAGGGGCAAGCAGACGTTCGGGCACTCTTTGACCCTAACGCGTCAGAGCACAGCCGAGAGGAAGTCCCTGGTCCGCTGTTCCTGCGGGTTGCTGAAGATCTCCTCGGGCGGACCTTCTTCGACGATGCGACCGCTGTCGAACATCAGCACGCGGTTTGAGACATCGCGCGCGAACTGCATCTCGTGCGTCACGATCAGCATCGTCACGTCGGTGTCGCGGGCGATGTCGCGCAGAATGTTCAGCACCTCGCCGACGACCTCGGGGTCAAGGGCGCTGGTGACTTCGTCCAGCAGCAGGATCTCCGGCTCCATGGCCAGGGCGCGGGCGATCGCCACACGCTGCTGCTGACCACCCGAGAGCTGTGTGGGGTGAGCATTCTCCTTGTCGGGCAGACCCACCTTCTGCAGCAGCGCACGACCCTTCTCGATGGCTTCCTTCTTCGGGATGCCGAGGACATGCACGGGTGCTTCGATGATGTTCTCGATCACCGTCATGTTGGGGAACAGGTTGAACTGCTGGAACACCATGCCGATGCGCTTGCGCATCTCGTTCTTGTGCTTCTCTTTCAGCTCGACCCGCTTTCCGTCCTTCTCGTAATGAGTCAGAGGTTTGCCGTCGATGAAGACGTAGCCCTCGTTCGCCTCTTCGAGCGTCATGACGAGGCGCAGGATGGTGGTCTTGCCTGAGCCGCTCGGCCCAATCAGCGTGACACGGTCGCCCTTGCGCACGACGAAGTCGAGATCGTGCAACACGACGTGATCGCCGAAGCGCTTCTCGACCTTGTTGAAGAGGATGGCGGGCATCTCGCCGTCGTCGAGGGTGATGGCACCTGTGTGAGTGTCAAGCGGTGGTGTATTCAAGACGTTTCTCCAATTGCCTAGCCAACAGCGAGCTGAGAAGGCTTGCGACCAGGTAGATGAGGCCAGCGATGATGATCGCCTCGACGAAGCGGAAGTTCTTACTGCCGTACAGTTGCGCCTGGCGCACCATCTCGACGACCGTGATGACCATGAGGAATGGGGTGTCCTTGAACATCGAGATCACATAGTTGGCCAACGACGGAAGAGTCGAACGTAGCGCCTGAGGGATGATCACGGCGGTCCAGGTGCGACCGGGCGACATCGACAGGGCCGTTGTCGCTTCCCACTGTCCCGGCGGCACATTGTCGATACCGGCCCGGTAGACCTCGGCCATATATGTGGCGTAATGGATGCCGATGATGACGGTTCCGAGCACGAGCGGAGGCACCGTGGTGAACACGTAATAGGCAAAAAGCAGCTGTACAACCAGCGGCGTCATTCTGATGAAGTTCATCACGAGCGTGATCACCGCGCTCACTGGTCGCGGCGCTGTTCGTCGGCCGAGCGCAATAACCAGACCGAGGACAGCGGCGATGATGCTACCGATGACCGTCACGACCAGCGTGACGGTGAGGAATTTCTCGAGGATCGCGGGAAAGGCCGCCGCGGCGTGTTCCCAGCTCCAGAAGCTGTTGTCGTCGTTCATCCGAACTGGCCCGCCCCCTTAGCGTCGGGGACGGGTGTCTTGGTGATCGTGTCACGCCACTTTCCGCCCTGTCCGAGGCGGTGCTTGGCGCGAGTCTCGAGTGCATTCATGCCGAGTGTGAGGATGTACGCGATCGCGAAATAGACGAGCAGGCCCAACCCGTAGGCGAAGTAGACGTCGGTTTGAACGCGAAGCCGATTCAGCTCAGCGGTGAGGTCGACGATCGTGATCAGATAAACCACGGCCGTGCCCTTCAGTAGCTGAATCAACAGGTTGTTGAGTGAGGGCAGCATCAGCGCCCATGCCTGGGGGAAGATCACGCGCCACATCCGCTGGGTGCGAGACAGGCTCAGCGCGGTCGTCGCCTCCCACTGCCCGGAATCGACCGAGTTGATCGACCCGCGCACGACCTCAGCGCCATAAGCGCCGTAGTTAAACCCCAGAGCCAGGATGCCGACAAAAACAGCAGGCATCTCGAGATTGAATGGCGGCAGCGGCAACACAAAGAAGAAAAAGAACAGCTGCACGAGCAGCGAGGTCCCGCGGAACAATTCGATGACAATGCGGGCGAAACCGCGCAGAAAAATGTTTTTGAATCGTGCCAGCAGACCAAATCCGATAGCAACGACGATCGCCAGGAGAGCGCCGCCCACAGTCAACTGCAGGGTGATGAACACCCCTTCGAGGAGATAGGGCAGCGCGCTCCCGAGCGCTTCGAAATTCTCAGCCACGTCAGTGCGAAGTCAGGCCTTAGCCGAGCTCGCCCGAGCAGAGCTGCTCAGTGGTCAGATCAGCCGGCGGCAGGTTCTCGGCGGTGAAGCCGAATTCCTCGACCAGGCCGAGGTAGGCACCCTCGTCTGCGGTGATCTTGGCGAGCTCCGCGTTGTAAGCCTCCAGCAGGTCGGTGTCTTCCTGACGGAATACGGTACCGCCAGCGCCGATCTGCTCGACCCCGTCGATCTCCTGCACGAATGCGTCAGTGGTTTCGACGTCATCCAGGTCTTCAGTCATCCAGTTCATTGAGACCGCGGTCAGCGCGAATGCGTCTGCGCGTCCCGACTGCACGATCTCGATGCCGGCCTGTGCGCTGTCGACTGGGACGACTCCCGCAATGCCGAGGTCGGTGGCGTAGCCCTCTTCAATCGCACCGGACTGCACAGCGAGCGTCACGTCTCCGTCGCCTGCAGCGATCGAGTCGAGGTCGCTGAGGTCCTTGGGGTTGCCGGTGGGCACGACAAGCGCTGTTGTGTACATGATCTCGGGATCGCTGAACGCGGCTTCTTCGCAGCGCTCAGGGAGGATCGACATTCCGGCGCTGACGACGTCCCAGCGTCCGGCGTTGAGACCAGGAATGAGCGAGTTCCAGTCGACCTCTTCGATCTTGAGGTCGTCGATACCAAGGTTGCTGAAAATTTCCTTGTGCATAGCGATGGTCGCGCCAGTGGCTTCGCCATCTTCAACCCAGGAGTAGGGCTGCTCGGATGCCACGGCGAGGGTGATCGTGCCCTCTTCCTGTGCCTTCTCGAGCGTGGTCATGCCTTCGCTGCCGCCGTCGCCGTCGCCACCGGAGTCTCCCCCTGATGCGCAACCCGCGAGCAAGCCCAGGGCCAAGGTGCCGATGGCCGCCGTGGCGATGCCGATTCGAGCTGTACTTTTCGTCATGATGTCCTCACGTTCCGTATGGATTCGGGTATTTGGACGCTCTCGGGTGGGCGCCGTCGACCTGTTATGGACCGTGCAACACATTAGGGACTCTGCCTGCGGATGTACAGTCAGACGCGCAGATTGTCGACATGTATACAAAATTGTGATCATGGGGCAGACTTGTTCCGGCTTCTGGCTTCGCGGATCCACGCGGAGGACCGAGAATGAGATGTTCGCGATTTTGCGCGACGCTTGGAAAGGACGCCCATGGTTGCACGCACCCCCCGAGTGGTCTCACCGGTGTCTATGGTGCGCGTCGCGCGTCCGTCCACGGTCGACCTCATCGCCGCTGAGCTTCGCAGTGCCATCTTCACCGGTGCGCTACCCGTCGGCAGTCCGATCGGCGAGGTCGAGATGTCCTCTCAACTCGGAGTCAGCCGCAGTCCGCTGCGAGAGTCGACACAGCGCCTCGTACAGGAGGGCCTGCTCACAGCATCCCCCGGTCGAGGAATGCGGGTTAGCGTCATCGGTGCTGAACATGTGGCCGACGTCTACGACGCTCGCCTTGCCATCGAGGGCCATGCCGTGCGTCTGATCGCCGCAGCGGGGAAGGCATCCGCTCTCGAGGCTCTGGAGAGCGCCTATGCCGAGTTAGTCGCTGTCAGCAAGGGGACGGATGCTCGCGCCATCGGCGACGCCGATCTCGATTTTCATCGTCTTCTGGTGGCCTCAGCCGGCAGCCCGCGGCTGTCGCGCTATATGGGCACCCTCGCGATCGAGACGCGCATCGCCAGCTTCAGTGACGAGCACGGCTACACGGTGCGCAGATCGGTGTCTGAGACGTATCGGCAGTTGCTCGATGCGCTCGCCGCCGGTGACAGCGCCGCAGCATTCGATGCCCTCAAGAGGCAGTTCGACGAGGCCGTGGCACGACTGACGGGCAAGGACGACGCGGTCGAAACGGTTGAGACACCCGCCGATGAAGAGCCGCCGTCACTCGCACCGATCGAGTTTTCCGAAGGCCGTTGAACACCGACCCGCCACTGCGGACTTGACTGGGTTCATCGTCGTTCGGCTCATGAGGTCGGATAGAGCGGAATTTCGGCGTACGTGAGCCCGTTCGGTCCCGTTGCGAGTGTTTCCCCGGTGCTTGAGCGGAATCCGTCTGCCTGGGGATAGAGCGCGAGTTCGGGCCCTCGCGGAAGACGTATGAACGGACCGCGCGTGCTGTCGTGAATCTCATAGTCGCCAACAGCGGTTCCGGACATCCGCGCCTCATACCTCCCCGGGAATTCCGGAGGCAGCGTGAGCGGCGTCCGGTCGGCGGGCTCCGTGCGGTAGCGCACCGAACCGTCCCGCAGGTTCTGAAGGTAGTGGGTCGCACCGGAAGGCCCGGGAAGGAACCGAAAGCGATCATCTACGAGCCCCGGTTCGCCGGTGACAACAGCGGTGCCGCTTTCGTATGAAACGTCGACGAGGTCGCCGAGCCGTCCGATATAGCGTCCTGCGGCATCAGGGGGCGCGCTAACTACCACCGCGCGCGCCGCTCGTTCTGGGGCACTGCCGCCGGCAACTGTTCGAACGATCAGCCGCGAAAGTTCGTTCTGCAGGTCGTGGTCGATCGAATTGGTCAGCACGACCCCTCCGAGGCGCTGCTCGGGGAGCCAGAACAGTTGAGAATGAAAGCCGAAGCCTGACCCTCCGTGGTGTCGGACCGGAACGCCGCCCCAGCGGTCGACGTAGACGCAGAGCCCGTACCCCTCGGCCTGATTCGGCACCACCTGCGGGAGGGTGCTGAGCTCGGCGTGTGTTCCGGGCAACATGATTGGCGCTCCGTCATCCAGATGCAGGCGCACGATCTGCAGTGCATCATCGACGCTCGTATAGAGCCCTCCGGAGGGGACCATCGGGATGCGAACCGGGAGTGGTCGGGTGGCGTTGCGCCAACTTCCCCGAGCGCGATCACGGGTGCGTTGAATGACGGAGGTGGCGAAGGTCGATTTCCGCATTCCGAGCGGTGCGAACAGCAGTGAGCGGACCGCTTCGGCAAAGCGCATTCCAAGCACGCGCTGCAGGATGGCACCGGCGAGGTCAACGCCGAGGTTCGAGTACTCATGGTGGTGGCCCACCGGAAAGCGCAGCCAGGTCTGTTCGATGCTCGCCACATGCGCGGCGAATCCCTCTCGGCCGACCCGGTAGTTCGATCCGACCGGCGCTTCGTGTGTGAAGCCCGCGGTGTGGTGGAGCAGGTCGCGCAGAGTCATCGTGCGCTCTGGGTTGCTTTGGAAGCCACTGCGAACGGCGAAGCCGGGCAGCAGTTCGGACACTGTCGACTCGAGCGAAACCAGACCACGGTCGACGCCAGCGAGGATGGCGGTGGAGGTGATGAGCTTGGATGTCGATTGCACGCTGAACATCGTCGTGGTCTCGACGGGGCGGGGGTCCCCTTCAGCGAGCGTTCCGAACCCCGCTGACCAGGTGCGCCCCTGCCCGTCCACAATGCCGACGGCAAGCCCCGGGATGAGTTCTTCTGCCCTGCGGCGCTGGATGATCGGGGTGAGCTCAGTACCGAGCTCGGCTGCTTCGTGCATGTGTCACGTGGCGTAACGCGCCTCGCGCGCATCGAATTCGGCTTTTCCCACGAGGCGCTGGCGCTCGTCCCAGCTGGCGATGTCGGTGAAGAACGCCTGGCCGGATGCGAGCTCCCCCAGTGTCCGTGAGACTGCTTTCATCATGGCCAGCAATGCCAAGTTGGCATACAGTGCAATGTCGAATCCCAGCTCGCTCATCTGCGCGTGGCTGATCGATTGGGTGAGTCCGCCTTCGACGATGTTGATGATGGTCGGCGCGTCGATCTCAGTCGCCACGCGTCCCAGCTCGTCCAGTGATACCGGTGCTTCGACGAAGATGATGTCGGCGCCTGCATCGGCATAGCGCTGTCCTCTTTCGATGGCATCGTCGATCCCGCTGATGGCACGGGCATCCGTTCGAGCCACGACTAAGAAGTCGCGGCCATCGCGAGCATCCACGGCCGCGTGAATCTTGGATTCCATCTCACGCGCAGATATGACCTGCTTCCCTTCAAAATGTCCGCATTTCTTGGGGCTGACTTGATCCTCAAGCTGAATTGCGCTCGCACCTGCCCGTTGGAGCACCCGCACGGTGTGGCCGACATTGACGGCGTTTCCGAAACCGGTGTCCGCATCGACGATCAGAGGGACGTCGACGACATCGCGGATCGCGGACACATGATCGGCCATCTGCGTGAGCGTCAGCAGGCCCATATCAGGCATGCCCAGGTGCGTGTTGGTGACACCCGCACCCGTGACATAAAGCACGTCGAAACCGACGTCTACGGCGATCTTGGCCGTGAGGGCGTTCGCGACACCCGGTACAACGAGAACCTCTCCTGTGGTGAGTCGAGCTCTGAGATCGCCTTCATCCAGCGTCATGGGTCTTCCTTTCATTGGGGCTTCACAGCCGTGTCGAATACGTGTGCGGCATGGGTCCACAGCAACGCGCCGCCGGCGTCATCGAGCACCTCGCGGCTTGCCCCTGGGATGCGCGTAGCGAGAGTCGCACCGTGATCGGGGGAGTGCGCGCGATCATGGACGCCGAAGAGAATGTGCACCGGACAAGAGATCGCAGTGAAATCGACATGCCAGGGGCGCATGGCCAGCATGGTGTCGCGCACATAGCCGGCACTGTGATGGGCGAATCCTTCATCGAGCGCATGACGGTACCGCGTATGGAATGGCTCGGACCGGTAGTAGGCAGCATCCGCGTCATCTGAGTTGTCCAGAACCATCTTCTCCATTGACTCAGCCGAGAGCCCGCGGAGGATCTCGGCTGCCTTCTCCGGTGCGGTGCCTGCCAGGTCGGCCAATGTGGTCGCCGCGGCGGGCAGCATCGAATGGATCGCGGGGTGCGCGATCTCATCGGCGGGCGATACGAGAGTGAGGCTGTGCACGTCGCCGACGGCGGCCATCTTTAGAGCGAACACCGACCCCTGCGAGTTGGCAACGACGGGGGTCCGGGATGCCTCCTCACCGAGAACCTCGGTGAGGAACTCGCGATAGTCCGAGGCTGTGGAGGCGACGGTTCGGTGCGGATCCGGTGTCGATCCGCCGATTCCGGCCCGATCCATGGTCAGCAGCCGTACATTCCGCGTCGCAAGAAGATCTAATCCGAAGGCCATCCTCTTGCTCGTTGCGGCGCCGGCCACGAACAGCACCGGCCGCCCCGCGTCGGGTCCGAAACTGGCTCCCGCGAGAGTTCGTCCGTCGGCAGCGGTGACGCGAAGGGTTTCCTCAGCATCCATGCGTGTCGCTCCCTTCTCTGGGAATCTCACTGGGTAATCCGGCTCGCGAACTCGTGCAGCACGCGCGTGAAATCTTCGGTCTTCGCGAAGTGCACGTCGTGAGAGCTGCGCACCCGGACGACCTCGTTGTCGGATAGCAACGAATCCACCCGATTGCAGTCGTCCTCATCGAGCGCAGCAAGGAGGTTGCCCTGCTTGTCGTGGCGGGTCGTCGCTTTGATGAACACTGTAGGGCACCGAACTTGGCGCAGCGTATCGGCCTGGTCGAAGTCTTCGAACCACGTGCGGTCTTGGAAAGACCTGGTGAACAGGATGTCGTAAGGGTGACTGGCCGATTCCCAGATGCGGTTGATGCCTGCTCCGAGCCAGCGGATCAGAGGCAGCCGGGAGGGGTCAGCGTGGCGTTGACGGATGACCTGTCGCGTGAAACTCGGCCATAGTGGACCGAAAACTCCACGCCAGTAGCTGCGCGGCATGTAGTAGCAGACCCAGTCGCGCTCTTCGGTCTGCGCGAGAAATTCCGGAATATGCGAGAAGGTGTCGATCCACGAGAACGTCGTGGCTATGCGTTCGGGTTCCGTGCTGAAGAACGGAGCATCCTCGATGACGACACCGCGCACCATCTCCGGATGCCGAGCAGCCAGCAGTGTGGCGATGAGCCCTCCGGAGGAATGCCCCGACACGACACATGCCGTGCCGAAGGTCTGCTCGATGAAGAGTGACATATCGTCGGCGATGCGAACGGCGGTGTAATCATCGCGATTCCATGTCGTCTGGCCGTGACCGTGGCAGTCGACGGCGATGACGTGGTATCTCTCGGCAAGAGCGGGCAGCGCCCGCGCGAACTCCTGCCAGCGGGTGCCCTGGCCGTGAATGAGCAGGAGAGGGATGCCGCGGCGCGGGCCTTCTGCGTAGTTCAGTGTGAGTCCGTCCCGCAGCAGGATGCGCTTCTCTGCGAACCCCGCCTCCTGTGCGTCCCGGACCGGACCCCAGAAGTACTCCTTCACCGGCCAAGACGTCATGAGCGCACGCCAGGGGAGTCGGTGAGCTGATGGGCGACCTCTTCGGCCCAGCGCCGATAGCCGATAGGTGAGGGATGGAACCCATCGCGAGCGAAGAATGTGGCGTCGGCGTGCGCGAGGTTGGTGGCACTCATCCAGAGGACCGAGTCATTGATGGCGCACACTGCTTGCGCCACCTCGTCGAGTGCCCTGCCGCGTTCGGCGAGGTAGCTTCGCAGCGTTCGGGGAAGCGCGGGGAACGAATCGAAGGGAGGGATGCCGGCGACAACAACCCGGTCGGCGAGTGAGGCGAGTGCCTCGATCACAGCGGTGAGATCTTCACGCCACTGCGACGCCGGAGTGCGGGTCAGCACATCATTCACGCCGATGAGCAGTACCGCGACATCGGCTGCGCCGTCGAGTTCAGGCAGGAGCCGATAGCGAACCCGACGAATGTTTGCACCGTGACGGCCGTGCACCTCCCAGCACACCGGCCGATCATAGATTTCGTCGAGTGCTCGTGCGAATGCTCCGGCGAAGGCCTCTTCGTGGGTACGTGCCCCACAGCCAGCGGCAGTCGACTCGCCGATCACGATCGCGCGCAACGCGGATCCGTCAGAATCGGCGGTGCACCCCGCCTTCGGCCCTTCCGCTTCGGGGAGGACTTCGATCCGGGAGCGAGCGCGCCGCCCTTGTATTGCGGCGAGCGGCAGCAGTAGGGGATTCATGAGTAGTCACCTTTTCTCTACAAGCGATGCCACGGCGGCGTGGCTTCCTTCTCTCAGGTCGACTCCGAGCGTTTGCAGCATCATCACCAGAGCACCCCTGCCGAAGAATCCCGCCAAAACATCGGAGTCGACACCGGTGCTGTCTGTGACGGTCTGCAGGGCACGTGAGATCACATCGCGGCATTTACTCGCGATTTCTTCGTCAGCACGGGCAGCGGCGCAGGCTTGAAGCCAGAAACCGCTGATGACACCGTCCGCGACGAGCGTGCGAAAACCTGCACCCATCTCTTCGAGAGGCTCGGCAGCGCCCGTCCCGGCACGCAGCAGCATCTCGGTGATGCGCGGGGGCAGTTCGTCTATGCATGCCAAGAAGAATGCCTTCTTCGACCCGAAGAGGCGGAACACGTATGGCTGGGAGACACCCATCTGTGTCGCGACCTGCTGGACGGCCGTGGTGGTCACCCCGTGGTCGGCGAACGCGCTCAGCCCCACCTCGACGGCATGGGCTCGGCGATCGGCAGCACTGGCGCGATGGTCTTTCATGCGAAGATCATAACAGGAAGTAACTAGTTACTGCATAGATTCGTCAGGTCTGGAGAAAACCGTCGAGATCGGCTTGGATATGAGCATTATGGTCGAACTTGATGAGATTGATCTCAAGCTGGTGCATGCTCTGCAGGTCGCGGGCCGAGCGACGTTTCGCAGCATTGCCGAAGCGTTGGGTATCTCAGAGCGGATGCTTTCGCGCCGGTACGCTCGGCTGCGCTCGCAGCTGCTGCTGCGAATTGTCGGTACGACGGATGCGCAGCGATTGGGACAGCTCGACTGGTTCGTCCGCTTAGGGGTCGCCGGCGGCTCTGCCGACAAAGTGGCGGCGGCGCTGGCGTCGCACGAGGACACGTCGTGGGTGAGCACCCTCAGCGGATCCGACGAGGTGACATGCATTCTCCGTACCTTGTCGTTCACAGGTGAAGAGCTCTCGCCGGTGCTGACGCAGCTCAGGCGAAGTGCACATGTGCACAAGGTGAGTGCGCAGTGTCTTCTCGCACCTGTCGCCGGCGTCGGCGGCTGGCCCGGCCGCACCAGCGCGCTGACGGATGCCGAGGAACAAACGCTGAAAGACAGCGCCGGCCAGCGACCGGCGCCCAACGGGACGCTCTCCCTGTCGCGCGAAGATCTGCGTCTTGTCCGTGCGCTCGCCGAAGACGGGAGAGCCAGTGTTACTCGGCTGTCGCGCACGGTACAGGTTCCGGAGTCCTCTCTGAGTCGACGCATTGCAGAGCTCACAGCCCAGGGTGCTCTTCGATTTGAGATCGACATCGACCCGCGTTTGTATGGACGTTCGCTCGAAGTGATCTGCTGGCTCGAAGTGCAGCCGAATGGGATCGGCGACGTTATCGAGGCGCTGGCAGCGCATCCCGAAGTCGCGTATGCGTCGACGACCACGGGCACCAGCAGCATCGTCGCCATCACGGAGTTCACCGGTCCACGCGATCTTCATGACTACCTGAGTCAGAAGTTAGGGCGGCTGTCAGCTATTCGTTCTGTCGAAACCGCCCTCGTCGATCGGCGGGTCAAGAGAGCGGGAGCTGTTCTTTCCGGCGTCTGAGCGCGCGTTGGCGCCGGCTCAGAGGCGGCCTGCATCCGCTCTGCCCGTCGACCACGCCCAGGCGGCGATGGCGACGCGGTTGGGGGCGTTGAGTTTGCGTGCGATGCTGGCGGCGTGATTCTTCACTGTTCCCGCAGTGATGAACAAGTCCGCGGCAATCTCGGCATTGGTCTTGCCCCGCGCGATCAGCTTCACGACGTCGAGTTCGCGTTCGCTCAGCTTCGCATCCGTGGTGCGGGCCGCGTCGGTGCCAAGGCGCTGCAGCAACCGAACAGTGAGCTGTGGACTGATCAGGGTGTCGCCTGCCATCGCAGCGCGAATCGCCTCGACGAGGAGGGTGGGACCAGAGCGTTTGAGTAGGAATCCACATGCGCCATTGCGCAGTGCGGTGTGGACGTATTCGTCAAGTTCGAACGTGGTCACGACGATGACGCGGATGGGGTTTGCGACTTCGGGGCCGGCCAGCTCACGAGTCAGCTCGAGACCATCGAGACCGGGCATGCGGATGTCGGCGAGCACGACATCGGGCCGCAGTCTCCGTGCCTGATCGAGCGCGTCGCTGCCGTCCGGAGACTCCGCGACGACGGTCATGTCCGGCTGCGCCTCCAAGATCATGCGGAAGGCATCGCGAATCCCTCTTTGATCGTCGGCGATCAGGATCCGAATCGTCATTGCGCTCCTCCTTGCGGTGAACCCACCGAATGTGGGAGCGTCGCGATAACGTGCCACCCACGCGGTTGCTGGGGACCGGCTTCGACGCTGCCGCCAAGACGCCGCACTCGCTCGCCCATAGCGACCAGGCCGAGCCCGCCCGTGTGGGAGGTGCTTGGTGGTGGGCCACTGGGTCCCCTGGTTTCGCCGTTATCCGATATCGACACGAGCAGGTGGGCGTCCGACTGGGAGAGGACGACGGAAACCTCCGTGGCGTGCACGGAATGACGTCGCACATTCGTCAGAGCTTCGACAACCGTGCGGTATGCCTCGGCGCCGATCACATCACTGACGGGGTAGTTGAGCTTCTTCGTGACCGCAGCGCTGACTTCGCCGACAGCACCGAAGCGCCGCACTAACTCATCGATGTCCTCGATGCTTCCTCGGGCGGAATGGACGAGTTCGTCATCCTCGTTCAGGATGCGCACAGTCTGATCCATTGAGTCCAGCGCTCTCAGCCCGGCCGTCTCGATCTGTTCCAAGAGCTCCGCGACTCGCGGATCTCCCATTGGCAGTACAGCCCTGCCCGCCTGCGCACGTGCGACGATCTCACTGATGTCATGCGCGACATAGTCATGCAGGTCGACAGCCAGGCGCGAGCGCTGCTCTGCCCGCATGAGGGCGATGTCCCGCGCACGGGTGAATTCGCTCCAGCGCATATACCAGGCGATGATGCCCATGGCGAGTGAGGGGATGAGCCAGGTTGCGCTTGCCGCAGTGGCTTCCAACGCAGGTGAGTGGTGCAGGAAACGCTGTACCCACAGGGCTGACCCGAGGGCGGAAAGAGTGCCCGACATCACCGCCTCTCGCGGCGCAGACCAGCGCACGACGACGCCGACCAGCAGAGCAAGCACGAGTGGTTCGATGATCAACCATGTCGCGGCATCCGCCACTTTGGGACCTGGCGCACCCGCGCGAATGATGATCGTGGCAGTGATCGAGGCCGCACCGGCCACAGCCGTAACGACAGCGAGCATGCGTCGGATGTTCACGGCACCGAGCCTAGACGCTCCCCCACACGGTGCACATGTGCCGATCGGCAGGGGTCACGGCCCGCGCAGGGTGAAGATGTGTCGATCGGCATCTGGTCACGTGTGAGTGTGTGAATGACGCTGAAGGCATGAGAACAAAATGGACTTCATGGATCGGATATGCCGTGGCTGTCTGGTCGGCCGTGTACGGCGCGCTGGGATTATGGTGGGCGTTCGGAGGAAGCGGCTTCCCGTTCGGAACCGGTGACCCTGAGCTCATGGCCGAGCCGTCGATGGCGTTCAAGGTGTCGCTGCTCGGCTGGGCGACACCGGAGGTCGCCGGCCCCATCATCGCGGCGCTGGGTTTCAGCGGCGCACTCGTTGCGGGGTTCATGGCACAGGGTATGGATGTCCGGGGAAGTCGGTACTTGCTGTCGGTGTATGCGTGGAGTGCTGCCTTCCTCCTCGCCGTTGGTATCCAGGACTACCGGGTTCTGATCGTGACGGCGTACACACCAGTCATTGCCGTCGCCAAGCTGCTCGGGGTGTGGACGAATGGCACCGATTGGGGTGACCTCTATCTCGCGCCCCGGCTGAACCTCTTGCTGTGCCTGCTCGCAGGCATTGGCTGGGCGCTGACCGCGATCGCCTACCGTCGCAGGGTCTCCGGGTCGTGCATGGTGTGCGGGCGCAGCGGAGTAGATGCGTTGTCATTCGTTGATCGCTGGGGCCGTCGCGCCGCGTGGATCGCGATCGCTGCCCCGCTTTTCTACTGCGCGACGCGGTGGGCGTGGGCACTCGGATTCTCCCTAGGCATCGACCCGATCGCCTATCAGGAAGCTCGGGAGCAGGGCTTGTGGCTTGCTGGTGCTGCTCTCGCATCGCTCGGTCTCGTCGGAGCTGTACTCACGCTCGGACTGATCCAGCGCTGGGGTGAGGTCTTTCCTCGCTGGATTCCGGGTCTCAGCGGGCGCAGAGTGCCGCCGTTGCTGGCGGTGATTCCCGCGATGTTCGTCTCAGTGCTGCTTGTCGCCACTTCGTTCATGTATATCCGCATCGTCGCGATCGACGGGATCACCGCCGCCACATGGCCGCTTTCGCTTCCCGAGACGTTGTTTCTGATGTGGGGGGTGGCCCTTTTCGTCGCAACGCTGGCGTACCATCGCCGACGCCGCGGCAGGTGTGCGGTCTGTCGTCGGGGCACGGAGGCCCCGCGATCAGAGCGGTCGGTTCGTCGTTTGGTCGATGAGAAGGTGTTGGTGCGTGAGGCGGCGCAGCGCCAATATAAGCGGCTCGTAGAGCACAGTTCCGAGCACCGAATAGGAGACCGCTTGCTGCGCTGACAACTCCGAGATCGGCATGATCTCCTCGGCGGCGATCGTCCGCATAGCGCCTGCATAGCGTCGCAGCGTTGTCGGGTCGGTGTCGAGCCCCGCGTGCTGGAGGGCGCGGAGAGCATTCTCCAGCTGTGGCACTGCCGTAAAGCGCGGATCGTAGGTGAGCCCGAGCGTCTCGATGGCTTCCCTGGCAAGAGGAAAGTCATCAAGATTGTTGTCGATATAGGGCGGCAGCGCTCCTACTGCGCGGCCGAGGGCGGAGATCGGATCAGGATCGGGGTCATCGATCAGGGCGAGGATCTCCTTCACCCGGGTGAGCGGCAACTCGCGAACATCGGCCAGCGCAGCAATCAGCCGGAGTCGAGCAAGATGCTCCTCTCCGTACTCGGCCCGTGTCGCGGAGGTCGCCTCGCCACGAGGGAGCATGCCTTCTCGGATATAGAACTTCAGTGTTGCGATCGGCAGGCCGCTTCGTTGGGACAACTCGGAGATGCGCATTTAGTTCCTCAGTTCGGATAGCACTGGACAATTAGATACTTTAGCTGTCTAATGATAGATACTGTAACTATCTAGGAGGTTCGATGGATCCGATCTTGACAATCGTCGCGGGTGCCACGATTTTGACCGTCGTTGGCGTCATGTCAGGCGGCACATTCTTGTTGCGAGTCGCTACCGGGGGCCTTGCGTTCAACGAACTGCAGACCAAGTTCTTCCGCGCCGGTCATGCGCACGCAGGGGTACTCATCATCCTCGGCCTCGTCAGCTTGCTGCTGCAGTCCGCGGTCAATGTGGACGGCGCCTGGCAATGGGCGGCAGTCGGGGTGCTCATCAGCGCGCTGCTGATTCCCGCGGGGTTCTTCCTCTCAGTGCTGGGTCGCGAGCCGCTCAAACCCAGCCGCGTCATCGCGCTCCTGTGGGTGGGCGTCCTGGTGTTGGCGCTGTCGCTGATCGCGGTCGGGGTCAGCGTGATCATCGCGGGCGCCGCTGCGCTGTCGTGAGCGAGGAGAAGATCTATGGAACCGCTCATCACTCTCGTGATCGTCACCGGTGCACTGCGCCTGATCGGAGCCTTCGGGGTGGAGGCACTGCGCCGCATTCCCGTGGCGCTGCGCGGAGGGCTCTCGGCGATGTTCGCGCTCACTGGCGTCTCGCATTTCGTGGGGATGCGAGACGACCTGATCGCAATGGTTCCTCAGGGGATGCCCGCACCCGAGTTCCTCGTCACATTTACGGGGATCGCAGAACTGGCAGGCGCCATCGGGCTGCTCGTCCCCCGCATCGCCCTCCTCGCAGCGGGCGGACTCACGCTTCTACTGATCGCTGTGTTTCCGGCGAATGTGGCACTGGCGCTTTCGGGCGCACCGCTACCGTGGTACGACCAGCTGACCTGGCGTACCCTCACACAACTGATCTTCCTTGCCGCCACGAGTGTGGTCGTGATCGATCGGTATCGGGCCTGGCGTAATCGTCGAATGCTGTCCGCGCGGTCGGTCGCACCCGCGCGCAGCCGATGATCCGCGTTCTTAGTCCTTCGGTCGCAGCACCAGCGTGTCAACGGTCGCATCGCCGACAGCATCCGAACTGAATGCCCAGGGAGTCTGCTTGCCAGCGGCCCAGTCCTCGGTCTGGTCGACGTAGTTCGGGTGGAACGCGTGGCCGGAGGCGCCGGTCAGGTGGTTCCAGCTCGAGGCATCGAAGTCAGCGAGGTCGATCACCATGCGCATCGACGGCACGGTCGTCGTCTCGTACGAGGTGCCGAGCTCCCAGCCGGTGGCGTTCACCACTGAGGCGCCACCGCTGACCGGATATGGCCCGCGGTTGAACAGCGCCTCGATGGGAGCAATCCCCGAGGAACCGAAGGTTTCGTTGGTGAGAGTCAGTGCGTGCAGGTTGCCCCAGTTCCAGCGCGACGTGACTTCTCCCTGCAGGCCGACAAGTTCGTCGTATGCCTGCTCGGCAGAGAGCTTGAGCATCTCATCCATGCCGTCGACATCGATGTTCTCATTGGTCCAGAGCGGGTCGCTCGGATCATCGAGCAACGCCGAAATCACCGTGAAAAGTCGTCCCTGCCCGTCAGCGGGCAGCGGGTGCTCACGGTTGGCAAACAGGTTCTGCACGAGGTTCGACCACAGCACATTCGCATAGGCAGCCGCCGCGGAGGACGCGTCGTTCTGTGCATTCCAGTTGCGCAGTAGCGCGACGGCCTCCTTCGGACCCTTGCCCGAGACTTCGACATCACCCATCACAGTGGCGAGGCGCATGCCGATCCACATCTCGTTGTCGAACTGGATGCTGCGCATGTCTTCGGCCGTGAGGGGGCCTGCGGCCGCCTGCCGCTCGATGAGGTTCACGATGCGCGCCGCGCGATAGCCATAGGCCCAATCGCGAGAGAGGAAGTACTCGTAGTCGTCGGTGACGATCGCGTTATTCGCGGTGACGATATAGCCGGACGTGGGGTTGTACGACACCGGCAGTTTTTCGAAGTCGATATATCCGGTCCAGTCGTAACTGCTGTCCCAGCCCGGCTGTGGCACCCAGCCATCGCCGGCTCCGCGGATCGGCAATCGTCCGGGTGCCTGGTAGCCGATGTTGCCCTCGCGGTCGGCGTAGATGAGGTTCTGTGCAGGAACGTCGAAGAGGGATGCCGCGTGGCGGAAGTCTTCGAAGTTCTGCGACGTGTTCAGAGCGAAGATCGCGCTGGCGGTGTTCCCGGGGTCAAGAGCCGTCCAGCGCAGGCTGACCGCGGAGTCACCCTCGGGAATCTCAGGAGCGTTCGCGAGCGGCAGCACCTCATCACCAGCACTGACGACGGGGGCATCCGCGATGGCGGTGAAATCGTCGGTGAGGCCGGAGATGATCGGGCCATGCACGGTCGAGCGGATCTCGAGGTCGATGTCTTTACCGCCAGCAACCTTGATCGTTTCGTCGCGGATGTCCAGCGGTACCATCGCGCCATCACGCCAATACTCGTCGCCTTCGACCTTCTCGATATACAGATCTGCGACATCAGTCGTGAGGTTCGTGAACCCCCAGGCGACCTCGGCGTTATGACCGATCACGACACCTGGCAGTCCCGAGAACGAGAAGCCAGAGACATCGAATGGGCACGCTTCGCTGACGGTGGAACACTTTAACTGCACCTGGTACCAGACGCTCGGCAGCGCCGCACCCAGGTGCGGGTCATTGGCGAGCAGCGGCATCCCACTTTCGGTGAGAGCACCTGAGACGACCCACGAGTTTGACCCGATTCCTTCGCCCGCGTCACCAACCAGCATGCTGACGGCTTCGATGACGGTGGATGCTTCGTCCCACTCGATCGTGGTGATCGCCTGCTGCGAGGTGGTGGTGGCGTCAGCATCCGTGGTGAAGGATGCCGGCTCCGCGGTTGTCTCGAGGGCGGGAACGGTCGAGAGCTTGGGAACGATGACAGGGTTCTTATCGAATGGGTACTCCGGGTAAAGCTGCTCCAACAACTTCTGGGTATCGTCGGCCGGCTCATCGGCATCGGCGTCGTTGTTCTCGGCGCTGCCGCTAAGCTCAGCTGCGAGCAGAGCGCGCTCGGTCTCGTCTTCAATGTTGGTTCGGAGGTCCCAGGCCATCGCCTTCAACCACGCCACCGAATCTGCGGGCTCCCATGGCTCGACCTCGTAGTCAGAGTTTTGCATTCCCAAAACGGCATATTCCAGCGAGAGGTCGGCACCGTCGCGGTCGGCGAGGTACGCATTCACTCCGTCGGCATAGGCCTCGTAATAGGCGAGAGTCACCTCATCCATGGCCTCAACTTCTTGCTCGGCGACGTCGCGCCAGCCGAGGGTGCGCAAGAACATGTCGGTCCCGGCCTGAGATTCGCCGAACATTTCCGCGACGCGACCCGAAGTGACGTGGCGGCGGAAGTCCATCTCGAAGAAGCGATCCTGCGCGTGCACGAAGCCCTGCGCGTAGAACAGGTCGTGCGAGGAGTCGGCGGTGATGGTCGGTACGCCGAGGTCGTCGCGCTGCACGGTGACCTCTGCGGCGAGCCCGCTGAGTTCGAGCTCGCCGGACGTCTGCGGGAAAGAGCGTTGGATCGTCCAGACGACGAAGAACGCCGCGACGACGGCAATGACGAGGAGTCCTGCAACGACTCCGAATGCAATGCGTCCGATCCTTGCGCCCCGCGGGCGGCGTGCTGCAGATTCTGGAGACTCGGTCGTCATTGAGAAGCTCTTTCGGGTCGTCGGTGGGATTCGGTCTCACCGCTTCCCAGAGCGCGTTTCGGGACGCGCTCTGGGAAGCCTATCCGGATCGGTGCGATTAGGCATGAGGCACGGCAGGCGGCGAGCTGTGCAGGAAGAGTGCGAGTGCCGGACGGGACCCGCGGACGGGAGCACTCGAGCTCGATGATGTGCTCGTCACATGAGCTTTGTGGACGCCAAGGCGCGCAGTAGCTTCTGATTGAAGCCGATGAGCGGGAGGCGCAGCACCAGACCCAGCAGCAGGGCGGGCAGCGCGAACGCCGACAGCAAGCCCAGCGATATCCAGAAGTCATTCTCGTAGATGCCGGCGATCGCGGAGCGCATTGCGTTCACAGCGTGCGTGGCAGGCAGGAACGGGCTGACGTTCTGGAACCATTGCGGAAGCACCTGCAGCGGGTACGCGCCACCGGAAGTGGAGATCTGCACGACGAGTATCAGCACGGCCAACGCCTTTCCGGCGTTCCCGAAGGTCACGACGAACGTGTAGACGATCAGCGTGAACACCAGCGACATCACCCAGCCGGTCAGGATGAGCAAGAACGGATGCTCGGGCTGCACCTGGGTGAACAGCACGCTGCCCAGACACACCAGTGAGCTCTGCAGAAACCCGATGAGCGCGAAGATGCCGAACCTGCTGAGATACGTCTGCGTCGGAGTGAGGGGAGGCAGCCCGGAGGCCTCGCCCTGTGGCGGATCGACGCGGACCGACACGGCGATCAGCAGTGCGCCCACCCAGAGCGCGAGCATCGTGTACAGCGGCGTCATCGCTGCACCGAAGCTGACGACAGAGTAGACCGGCACCCTCTCCAACGTCACGGGCTCTGCGAGATGCGCGGCCAGCGACTGCGGGTCCGCGCCGATCACCTCGGTGAGCTCGCTGAGGTCGCCGGTGTCGATGGCCTTCGTCAGCGCGGCGGCGAGGACGTCGAATCGATCCGCCGTCTCGGTGAGGGAGCCCGAGATATCGGTCGTCAACGACTCTGCGTGCGCGAGCGCCGTACTCAGCGAGTCGGATCCGGAAAGCGACTCCGCCACAGAAGAGAGGTCGCCGCCGATCGAGTCGATGTCGCCGCCGATGACGGCCAGCGTCTCTGCGAGTGCATCGAGCTTCGGCTGCAGACTCCCTGTGTAGGCGTTCTGCGCGTCGTCGACCGCAGCCTTAGCTTTGTCGATCAGTCCGGTGATCTCTGCGTGCGTGGCTTGGACGTCGGCATCGGTGTCGGTGATGTGCGTTGCTGCGTCGTCGAGGCGATCGTGCAGATCCTGCTGTCGCGCGATCGACGCGTCGACGCGAGACACCGCCCGATCGAACGAGTCCAGTGCCGATTCAGGGAGGAGCGGGCGGAGGTCGTTGACCAGGGTGTCACGCAGCTGCTGTTGCTGGTCGATCTGGGTCTGCACCCGCGTCGCCGCAGCACGGATCGCATCCGCTGAGCCCTCGGACTGGGTGTTCATCGACGAGAACACATCGTCGACGCTGTCGGCCACGGCCTGATAGCTGTCTGCCGTGCCGGACAGCGCGTCGCCGAGCGTTGCGGCCGTCGACGTGAGGATGTCCTTCAGCGACTGGGCTGCGTCCTTTCCTGTGCCCAGTGCACCTGTGGCGTCCTGTAGGGCGTCGCTGGACCCTGATACCAGCCCTGACGCGCCGTCGACCAGTGGCCTGCTCGAAGTGATCAGCGAGGTGAACATGTCTGCTGTCGCCGATGCGGCGCGCAGCTGTGCGGCCACTCCACTGACATGTGCCTGCAGACGGGACAGCGTGGCCTGGGTGTCTGCGTCGTCGAGATACCCGGACAGCGACGTGATGATGTTCAGCGCGACCTCGCTGAGCTTCTCTGTGAACACCTTGTTGATGCTCGTGGAGACCTCACCTGCGCCCTGCTCAGTGATCTTCGGGGCGAGGGCATTCTTCTTCTCGTTCGTGTAGTACTCGATCTTGGTGCGCTCGGAGCCGTTCGAGTAGAAGGTCATCATGTCGGCGCTGAAGGTCGGGGGGAGCACGATCGCGGCGTAGTACTCGCCGGACTTCGTGCCGTCGATCGCCTCGTCCTCCGAGGTGATCACCCAGTTCAGATCGTTGTTCGCGCGCAGCGCCGACAACACCTGCTCGCCGACGTTGAGGCGAATCGGAACGAGGTCGCTTTGATACCCCTCGTCGGTGTTGGCGACGGCGACGGTGAGGTTCTCGGTGTTCTCGAACGGATTCCAGCTCGCGATGACGTTGAACCAGGTGAACAGCGAGGGAATGATGACGAGGCCGAACAGCACGATCGAGGCCATCACGTTTCGGGTTGCGTGGCGCACGTCGCGGCGCACAATACTCAGAATGGTGTTCATGCGCGCGGTCCTCCCTCGTGTGCTTCGGTGTCGTCGGTGGTGGTGTCGTCCGGATTGTGCTCGTCTGCTTCGCCGGCCGAGGGCGGATCCCCAAACCAGTCGGCCATGAGCTCGTCAAGGTTGTCGTCGCCTCGATCGGCCGCAGCGCTTCGCTCGGATTCCCCTGAAGCCGTCACGTTCTGCTCTGGTCCGGCCGAAGCCGACCCGGCCGTAGCCGCTGCGAGAGCGGGCTCTGAATCAGGCCAGGCGTGCAGGCTCGAACGCTCGGTGAGCATCGCGTCCCGTAGCTCTCCGTCGTCGAGGCTCGCGATCTCGCGGGCGTGACCAAAGCTCTTCTTTACGTACTCAATCACCACGAGGAATCCCATGATGAGCAGGCACCAGAGCACCCATACTCCGAGCAGTGGGGCCTTGCCGCCTGGCAGCAGCCACGCGATCACCCCGATCACCGCGAGGCCCGCGACCCCGACGAGCAGGGTTCCGCGCAGCATCAGGGGATAGTGCTCGGTGAACGGGCGCGCGCGCCGTTCGAGGTCTTCGCGGTACTCTCCCCTGTTCTGCAGCGCGTGGATCACGTCGCTCAGCCGGTACCCCGAGCCGACGACCTGCACCTTTTCGCCGATGAGCAGGTCTGTCGATGCGATTTCCCTGTTGAACAAGAGGTTGAAGTTCGCGAGCCTGCGCCGCAGCACGAGACCGAGCACGAGGGCGAGCACCATCATGAGGGCGAGTACCCCGACGAAGCCCCAGTAGTGCGCTCCGTAGAAGCCCGCAATCGTTTCGCGCATCGCGTCGATACCGTATGAGAACGGCAGCAGCGGGTAGATCGCGCGGAAGAAGCCTGGCATGAGCTCGATCGGGTACAGGCCAGAGGCGCCAGGGATCTGCATGATGACGAGCAGCACACAGAGCCCCCGCCCGACGTGCCCGAAGGCGACAGAGAGCGCATAGATGATGCTCACGTAGACGAGCGCGGTAAACACGCCCGTCGCAACAAAGGCCACGGCGCTCGCGGTCTGCACTCCGATGATGAGGTTGCCGACGCAGACGATCACCGCCTGCAGCGCCGCGAGCGTTCCGAGCAGCAAAAAGCGGCCGAAATACGCCTGGCGCACGGTCACATCGCGCAGGCCCTCAGTGTCGACCTCGACCTTGAAGATGACCATGAGCACGAAGGCGCCGATCCACAGCGACAGGTTCGTGAACAGCGCGGCCATGGCCGAGCCGTAGGCGTTGATCGGGAACACGACCTGCTCGTCGACGACGACGGGCGAGGCGACGAACTCGGAGATCTGCGACGGGTCGAGCCCTGTCAGTGTCGAGAGCGTGCCCCACTCCGAGGCGGCGCCGAGCGCGAGCACGTCGGCCCGCGCGGTGTTCACACCGTCGCG
>DQHP01000040.1 GCA_003524435.1 Microbacterium sp. | reverse complement strand
CAGCTGTCTGGTGGTCAGCGACAGCGCGCGGCGATTGCACGGGCGCTCGCGGCGGAGCCCGACGTGCTGGTGCTCGACGAGCCGGTCTCAGCGCTGGATCCGTCGGTGCGTGAGAAGGTGCTGCAACTTCTGGGTCGGTTGCAGCACGACCGCGGTCTGACCATGATCTTCGTCTCGCACGACCTCGGCGTGGTTGCGGCGGTCTCTGACGACGTGCTTGTGATGCAGGACGGGGTCATCGTGGAGCAGGGCCCGGTTGCGGCGGTGTTCGCGGCACCGCAGCATCCGTTCACTCAGGAGCTGCTCGCGGCAGGGCACTGAGCGCGCCACTGTCAGGAAAATCTCAGGTATTGCTAGCGTAGAGGTCAGCAGTGACAAAGCGGTCGCTGCAGGAGAGGAAAGTCTTCATGACTCCGCTGTTACTGATGCTCATCGGCATCGCGATGTTCGTCTTCGGCTACTTCGTCTATTCGAAATATCTCTCGAAGCGCGTGTTCAAGCTCGATGCCTCGTTCAAGACTCCGTCGCATGAGTTGAATGACGGCGTCGATTACGTTCCGACCAATAAATACATTCTCTGGGGCCACCACTTCACCTCAGTCGCAGGAGCCGCGCCCATTGTCGGGCCGGCGATCGCAGTGATCTGGGGCTGGTTGCCCGCATTCCTCTGGGTCACCATCGGCACGGTGCTCTTCGCAGGAATGCACGACCTGGGTGCCCTGTGGGCATCCACTCGTAACAAGGGTCGTTCGATCGGTGCGCTCTCGGCTCGCTACATCGGCAAACGCGGAGCGAATCTGTTCCTCGTGGTGATCTTCCTGCTGCTGCTGATGGTCATCGCTGCGTTCGCGGTCGTCATCAAGAATCTGCTGATCAGCACGCCGACTGCGGTGATTCCGACATGGGGTGCGATCATCGTGGCGCTGCTGGTCGGCGTGGCTGTATATCGGCTGCGCTGGCCTCTGATTCCGATCACTGTCGTTGGTGTCGTTGCGTTGTACGCACTCATCGTTCTCGGAGACCAGATGCCGGTCGTCCTGCCGGAGGTCTTCCTCGGTATGAGCCCGGCGACCTTCTGGATCGTCGCTCTGTTCGTCTACGGCGCGATCGCGTCGCTGTTGCCGGTGTGGGTGCTGCTGCAGCCGCGTGATTACATCAACGGTGTCCAGCTTTTCGTGGGACTGATCCTGCTCTACGGTGCGGTGCTCATCGCAACGATCTTCGCCGCAGATAAGCCTGAGATCGTCGCCCCGATGATCAACATGGCGGTACCGGAAGGTACGCCGAGCATGATTCCGCTGCTGTTCGTGACGATCGCGTGCGGGGCCATTTCTGGATTCCACGGCATGGTGTCATCGGGCACCAGTTCGAAGCAGCTCGACAAGGAGACCGACGCGCGTTTCGTGGGCTACTTCGGAGCGGTCGGCGAGGGGCTTTTGGCATTGGGCACGATCCTTGCGGTGATCGGCGGGTTCCGCACGGTGGCTGAATGGGATGAGGTCTACAGCTCGTTCGGTGCTGGTGGCGTGCAGGCGTTCGTCCAGGGTGGCGGTCAGCTGATGGAGTCCGGCATCGGGCTTCCGGCGTCGCTGAGCGCGACTGTGCTCGCCACGATGGCCGTGCTGTTCGCCGCGACAACCATGGATACAGGTATGCGTCTGCTCCGCTTTGTCGTGCAGGAGATGGGCGAATCCATGAAGATTCGCATCACGAAGTTCCCGGCCACCATCATTGTTGTGGTGCTGGGGCTCGGATTGACCTTCTCCCAAGGCCTCGGCGGAGAGGGAGGGCTGCGGATCTGGCCGCTGTTCGGCACGACGAACCAGCTCATGGCCTCGCTCACGCTGTCGATCATCGCGGTGATGCTCATCCGGAAGCGGCGTAATCCGCTGGTAGCGCTCATCCCGCTGGTCCTGGTGTTCGTGATGTCGTTCTGGGCGGCGATCGAACAGCTCGCGGCCTTCGCGAATCCTGGCGAGCCGGACTGGCTGCTGTTCGTGCTCGACGTCATTATCATCGTCGCCAGCATCTGGGTAGCCATCGAGGCGATCATTGCCATGCGCAAGGCGGCGAAAGAACCACCGGAGCATGAGGACGAGGACGCACAGCTGCAGGCGGTCCGCGAGGAGGTCTGATCCGTGACGTACAGAGAGTCGGCCCGGCGCCTGTCCCGGCGCTGGGCCGCCCTCCAATCGGGGTTGGCTGAGTACTACGCAGGCCCTTATCGGCAGGCTCTGGCTCGGGAACGACGCGATGAGGACGACCTGTTCACCATGGTCGTGCTCGGTGAGGCTCTCGGAGTGCCCGACCCCGCCGCGTACTACAGCGTCGAACTGATGCCCATGCTTGCGGAAGATTTTCATGCGTGGCATCGGCGTATGGGGATGCCACGCTCGCCACTGGATCACGCCTCATGCTGCTGAACGCCGTTGGCGAGCGCCGCCTCCTTTTCGTCGGTGGCAAGGGTGGTGTGGGCAAAACCTCTCTTGCCTCGGCCCTGGCTCTTGCGAGGGCGAGGGAAGGGGCCAAGGTGCTGGTCGTCTCGACTGACCCTGCACATAACCTTGGCCACCTCTGGGGATGCGAGGTGGGTGACGAGCCGATACGGCTGGCTACGCCGGGTGCCGGGACGGGGATGCTCGGCGGGGTTCTCGATGGGATGGAGATCGATCCGCAGCGGACGATTGAACGACACCTGGCGGCCGTGGAACGGACGATGATCAGGCTGCTTCCTGAGCGTCAACACGGGGCAGCGCGCACGCATCTTGAACGTGCGAGGCATGCGCCGGGAAGTCATGAATCGGCAGTCTTGGAACGGATCGCCGAGGCTGCCGAGCTCGCAGAGACCGAGTATGACCTGGTGGTGTTCGATACTGCACCTTCTGGACACACGCTGCGGTTGCTGTCATTGCCGGGGCAGCTCGCGGGCTGGACGGAATCATTGCTGCGCAGCAGAGATCGTTCAGAACGATTTTCTGCCGCGATGCGTGGGCTGGCTGGGCGGGCGGAGCCGACGCCCGACGCTGAGGCTGAGCTACGCCGGACGTTGCAGCGCCGCCGCGAGCGTTTCGAATCTCTGCAGCGCGCGATCACTACGCCTGATCGCGCCGGATTCGTCGTAATCTTCACCGCTGAGGCGTTGCCGGTGGCAGAGACGTTGGAGGTCGTAGACGTGCTGACTGCGATGAACGTGCCGGTGACCGCGCTGGTGGCGAATCGTCGCTCACCGGCTGATGCGGGGGAACTGCTGCGTGAACGGCGCGTCGTAGAAGCGCGTCATCTGTCGACCGTTCGCGAGAAGCTGCCTGGAGTGCCGCTCGTTGAGGTGCCGTTGGTCGCGGGCGAACTCACGGGCCTCGCCGCATTGGAGAGCCTGGCCGATCTGCTGGTGTCACGGGTCGTTGAGCGAGCGAAGGGAGACGAAACGGGTTGAGCGACCGAAGGGAGTCGAGGCCGTCTGCTCAGTCCCGAATCTGAATCCCCAGGCCTTCCGCGATCGTCGGCGCGAGTTGCTGAATCTGGAACGTGGTCAACGTCGTGCCGCGCAGGCTATTCGTATCCATGAACGCGTCGGCGTCGAGGCCGCGCAGGTCAACATGGGCTGCGCGCATGCCCTGCGTGTCGACCTCGTTGCTGCGACAGTTTTCGAAGCGGACACGGGTGAGATCGGCTTGCGGCATGTCTAGTGCTTTGACGGTGGAATCAGCAACCAGGATGTCTGAGCCCTTCGAGCCGCCCAAGCTCAGATAGTCGATCCGAAGATCGCGTAGCTCTAACTCGTCGATGCGCGTGCTGCTGAGATCAAGGGTGCCGATGCGTCCGCCGGTGATGCGCAGGCGTCGGATCCCGGCATTTTTCAGCTTCATGGAAGCAGCGCGGATTCCGGTGATGTCGACATCCAGGATGGTGGCCCCGGTCAGATCGATTATGTCGGAATCAGCGGTAATGACGCATTGCTCAAGTGACGCGTAAGCAAGATTAACGTCCCCGGTCAGATCGAGTCGTGCGGCCAGGAGATCGGCGCCCCGCGTCGGCTCTGCTGCGGTGAGGTGCGGAGGAATGTCTGGCGCTGAGACACGCGGGGCAATGGGGGAGTCGGGGGTACGGGCCACCTCTTGAGTCTAACTGGCTCACCATGCTATATTGCTAGCATGCAAGCAAGTGGTAGTTCGGAGAAGAAGACGCAATTCAACGTCTATCTGCCGCCCGACGTTGTCCGCGCGGTCAAACATCGCGCGATCGATGAGGGCGTGAGCCTATCTGCACTGGTGGAGACGGCGCTGCACGCATACCTGGAGGAAGAATCATGACCGTTGTTCAGCAGATCGTCTACTCCGAGTATCCCGCGACATGGTGGAAATTGGCCGAGGCATTGGGTTTCGTCGCGCCATTCCCACCCACGCCCGGGTGGAGTGAGTTTCACTCTGATGGCGTGTTGGCGGTGCGCACCGCCACGCCAGAACACCGTCCCGGTATGACTGATATCCACCTCATCGTCGAGGATCTGGATGCCGCGGCATCCGCTCTATCAAAATTCAAGACGGCGCCGATAAGTATGGAAGGCGTGAAGGAGATGCTCGTGGTGCGTGCGGCATCCGGCATCTCGATCTCGGTGTCTGAGGGCGCGGCACAGGGCGGTGTGGGTGACGCTGCTGTGCAACCGATCTGGTTCCAAGAGGACCTGACGGAACCGCGCGCGATTCTCGAGGCGCTCGGATTCCGCGGCGGCATTGTGGCCGATCGCGGGGGATGGATCGAAATGCTCGGCGGAGGTGGATCCGTGGGGTTGCATGCGGTAGACGCAGACGCTCCTGAGCCCAAGATTGGGTTGTCTTTCGACGCGCGTGGTGATCTGGACGCACTTGTGTCACGACTGCAGGATGCGGGGTTCGCCGCATCCATCGTGGATGAGGCGTTCACGCGCACTGTGCGGGTGGCAGACCCCGATGGGGGCGACGATGTCTGGATCAACGGCGCCCAGAATGACCTCCACGGATATCACCGGGAGAGTTGATGTCCTTCGAACGCGATCTCGGAGACGGGATCACCCTGGCGCTTCGGACCCCGGAGATGGCGCGAAAGATTCGCGATGTTGCCGCAGCGAACATCGAGCGGTTGCGCCTGTGGGAGCCCTGGGCGCACTCATTTGATGCTCAGGGCGCTGATGACGAGTGGAATACCGATCAGTTGCGTCGCTTTGTCGCAGGCACAGCTATTCCGACGGTGGTGCTGCGAAACGGGAAGCCGATCGGGTCGGTATCAGCACAATTGGATCGGTATCGCGGTATCGGTGAGTTGGGATACTGGATCGCCGCCAACGCTGAGGGCCAAGGGATCGTACGCCGGGCGTGCAGCGTGCTCATCGAGGATATGTTCGCCGATGACATCGCTCGTGTGGAGATTCGCACTGCCGCACACAATGAGCGCAGCATCCGCCTTGCCGAGCGTCTCGGCTTCGATCGCGAGGGAACTCTGCGAAGCGCCATGCCGGTGGGTGCTGTACGGCACGATGTGGCGGTCTACGGGCTGGTCGCGTAGTTCGGCTGTTCCCAGACCGGGCGGGCAGCTTCTTCGGGGATGTGCAGCTTCTTCGGATCAGATTCCGGGTACGGCTCCGAAGAACTTGTACATCTCCGACCGAAGCGCTCGGGCGGAACAGCGGCTGACTGTCACTGCACAAGATCCGACTTCCGCGCTTTATCCACTGCTCGTGGTTTTCGGCCCGATGGGAGCGGCCTAGCTATTGCAGAATCTCAGGATGCTGCATCCGAATGCTCCTGACCCGGTCGAACTCGTCGTCGAGTTGGGTGGCGTCGCGCGCGTCGAACGGCTCAAGGCGCTCGGCACCGGGCGCCGCGAGCTTGATCGAAAACTCGCATCAGGGCAACTCGTTCGTGTTCGTCGAGGATGGGTGGCGGTACCGGGTGCTGACGTGATCCTAGTTGCGGCTGCTCGCGCTGGCGTCGTGGTCACCTGTATTTCGCAAGCCGCTCGGCTGGGACTGTGGGTGCACGAAAATCCGGAGAATTTTCATGTCGGTGTTGACCCGCATGGCGCTAGTGCTCAAACCGATCGCGCGCACGTGCACTGGTCACAACCGTTGATTCCGCGGCATCCGGAGGCTTTGGTCGATCCGATCGAGAACGTGCTCGCCCTGGTGTCAGAGTGCGAGCCTTTCGAGCGGGCGCTGGCCACTTGGGAATCAGCGCTGAACCAGGGACTGGTGACGCTGGCTGGACTCGCGGGATACCCGTGGAAACCTGTGGCACGTGAGTTGCTCGCACAGGCCAACCCTTTTGCGGATGCCGGTACCGAGACCTATTTGCGCATGCGGTTGCAGTGGCTGGGGCTACGACTCGTGATTCAGGCGTGGATAGCGGGGCACCGGGTGGACGCGCTCATCGGCGATCGGCTCGTACTGCAGGTAGATGGCAGGCATCACGTCGGCGCGCAACGCAGTGAAGACATCCGTCACGACGCAGAGTTACGGCTGATGGGATATCACGTCATCCGCTTCAGCTATCAACAACTGATGCACGATTGGCCCATGGTTCAGGACTTGATCATGCGTGCTGTCGCCCAAAGCCTTCACCTTGCCGCGTAGTCTGTGGGCAGCTTCTTCGGAGATGTGCAGGTTCTTCGGATCAGATTCCGGGTACGGCTCCGAAGAAGGTGTACATCTCCGACCGAAGCGCTCGGGCCGCGAGCATTCTGGTGACAGTAGGGCAGTCTGCTGACAGTCACACAGGATGCCGCGTACAATCAAAGAACAAGCATTGATCCGGCATCACCGGGGAGCTCTCGGAAGAACGCAGGTAACTGCTACTAGAACCGAGCGGGGCAGGCCCGTCATCGCCGCAGTGAGAGTGGCAGCGTCGTGAGGCGCAGCACGCGAGGTGGTACCGCGGTCCGCAAGGGTCGTCCTTGCGCAGAATCCACCTACGACACTGCGAGTAGACATGACATACCCCCGCGCTTCCTCCTTCGGCCCCGCAGCCGATGCCTTGACCGTCGCTGCCAGCCCGCGGTTCCCCGAGATTGAACGTGACGTCCTGGAGTTCTGGAAGAACGACGACACCTTCCGAGCTTCGATCGCGCAGCGTGAGGGCGCCGACGAGTGGGTCTTCTACGACGGTCCTCCCTTCGCCAATGGTCTGCCGCATTACGGGCACTTGCTGACTGGCTATGCCAAGGACCTCTTCCCACGCTTCCAGACCATGCGTGGCAAGAAGGTTGACCGCGTGTTCGGGTGGGACACACACGGTCTGCCCGCTGAACTTGAGGCGATGAAGCAGCTCGGCATCACCGAGAAGAGCGAGATCGAAGACATGGGTATCGATGTCTTCAACGGGAAGGCCCGCGACTCTGTCCTTGCATACACGGAGGAGTGGAAGGAATACGTCACGCGCCAGGCGCGCTGGGTTGACTTCGACCGCGGGTATAAGACTCTCGATCTCGGCTATATGGAGAGCGTGCTCTGGGCATTTAAGACCCTGTACGACAAGGGCCTCGCTTATGAGGGCTACCGGGTGCTCCCGTACTGCTGGCGCGATGAGACACCGCTCAGTGCGCACGAACTGCGGATGGACGATGACGTCTACCAGGACCGTCAGGACCCGTCCGTCACCGTGACGTTCCCGCTGACAGGTGCGAAAGCAGAAGCCCTCGGCCTTACTGCCGTGCGTGCCCTCGCATGGACGACAACGCCGTGGACGCTTCCTACTAACCTCGCCCTCGTCGTCGGCCCCGAGATCGAATACGTCGTGCTTCCTGCTGGCCCCGAGGGCGCGGCGGACATCGTCGCAGGAGATGACGTCGTTGAGAGCGCCGCTCACCGATATCTGATCGCACGTGATCTGGTTGGTGGTTATGCCAAGGATCTCGGCTACGAGTCGGTTGACGACGCGCTCGCCGCAGTCGAAGCATCCCATCGCGGCGCCGACCTTGAGGATGTCACCTATGACCGTCTCTTCGACTACTACGCAGACGCCGAGACATGGGGCACCGAGAACGCGTGGCGCATCCTCGTCGACGACTATGTCACCACCACAGATGGCACCGGCATCGTCCACCAGGCACCTGCCTACGGTGAGGATGACCAGCGCGTTACGAACGCTGCCGGTATCCCGACGATCCTCTCGCTCGATGACGGCGGCAAGTTCCTGCCGAGCGTTACCGACGTTGCCGGTCAGCTCTGGATGGATGCCAACACTCCGCTGATCCGCCTGCTGCGTGCCGAAGGGCGGATGCTGCGTGAGCAGAGCTACATGCACTCGTACCCGCACTGCTGGCGCTGCCGGAACCCCCTGATCTACAAGGCGGTTTCGAGCTGGTTCATCCGCGTGACCGACGTCAAAGAAAAGATGCTCGCGAATAACGAGCAGATCACCTGGGTGCCGGAGAACGTCAAGGAGGGCCAGTTCGGCAAGTGGCTGGAAGGCGCCCGCGACTGGTCAATCAGTCGCAACCGATACTGGGGCTCGCCGATCCCGATCTGGAAGAGCGATGACCCTGAGTACCCGCGCGTCGACGCCTACGGTTCGCTCGAAGATCTCGAGCGCGACTTCGGCACGCTGCCGCGAAATCCCGAGGGCGAAATTGACCTTCACCGCCCGTACATCGATGACCTGACGCGTCCGAACCCGGATGACCCCACTGGCAAGAGCACCATGCGCCGCATCGAGGATGTCTTTGACGTGTGGTTCGACTCTGGTTCGATGCCCTACGCACAGGTGCACTATCCGTTCGAGAATCAAGAGTGGTTCGACTCGCACTCTCCAGCGGATTTCATCGTTGAGTACATCGGCCAGACTCGCGGCTGGTTCTACGTCATGCACGTGCTTTCGACGGCGTTGTTTGACCGTCCGGCATTCACCGGTGTCAGCTGCCACGGCATCGTGCTCGGCAGCGACGGCTACAAGATGTCGAAGTCGCTACGCAACTACCCTGATGTCTCTGAGGTGCTTGAGCGCGACGGATCTGACGCCATGCGCTGGTTCCTCATGTCGAGTTCGGTGCTGCGCGGCGGCAACCTCGCGGTGACTGAGGAAGGCATCCGCGCGGGCGTTCGCGAGTTCCTGCTTCCGCTGTGGAGCTCGTGGTACTTCTTCGCCACCTACGCAAACGCATCCGGCGATGGCGGCTATGAGGCGAAGTGGCGGACGGACTCCACCGATGTGCTTGATCGGTACATCCTTGCGCGTCTCGGCGAGTTGGTGCGCGACGTCGCATCTGACCTCGAGGGGCTCGATTCGACAACGGCATCCGCTCGTCTGCGCGACTTCGCCGAGACGCTGACGAACTGGTACATCCGCCGCTCACGCGACCGTTTCTGGGTGGGAGCCGAGGGCGGCACAGACGCCTTCGACACCCTGTACACGGTTCTTGAGACGCTTACCCGGGTCGCAGCGCCCCTCGTGCCCCTCATCAGCGAACGGATCTGGCAGGGACTTACTGGTGGCCGCAGCGTGCACCTGACCGATTGGCCAGATGCTTCGGCGTTCCCCAACGCAGATGACATCCGCGATGCGATGGATGCTGTGCGCGAATTGTCGAGTGTCGGAAACGCTCTGCGCAAGAAAGAGAAGCTGCGCGTGCGACTGCCGCTTGCGCGTTTCACCGTGGTCTCACCGGTGGCGGCCTCGCTCAGTCAATTCGAGGACATTCTGCGCGACGAGCTCAACGTGAAATCGATCGAGCTTGTGCAGCTGACAGACTCTGCCGCCACCGAATACGGCATCAGTCATCGGCTGAGCGTGAACGCGCGTGCTGCTGGCCCGAGGTTGGGCAAGAACGTACAAACCGTCATCAAGGGAGCTAAGGCTGGCGACTGGTCCGAGGAGGGCGGCGTCATCACCGCGGGGGGCATCGCCCTGGAACCGCATGAGTACGAGTTGGTGCTGGAAACCAGCGGCCGACCCGACGGCGAGGCGCTGGCACTCGTGCCCAACGGCGGTTTCGTCTTGCTCGACACGAAGACCACGGCAGAGCTCGAGGCAGAGGGCATGGCACGAGACGCGATCCGTGTTGTGCAGGAAGCACGTAAGAATGCGGGACTCGATGTCAGCGACCGCATCGTGCTGGCGCTGAACGTGTCGCCGGAACATGCCGAAGCACTGAAGGCGCACGCAGAGCTCATCGCGGGGGAGACCCTGGCCATCGGATTTGCCGTGCAGGCGACCGAGGGGATGGACGATCTTGTGAAGAACATCACGAGCCCCGGTGATGGAGTGTTCTGCAGCGGTTCGACAGCGCTCGGCTCCGACAAGGCGCCGATCGTCGTCACAATCGATTCCAACGTCGAGGGAGCTCACAATGTCTGACCGCAGCCGCGCAGATGCTGTCTACGAGGCACTGCTTGCACGGGCCGGGGAGCGGTGGGTGCAGCCTCGTAAGGAGCGCACTGCACGCATCCTCGAGATGCTCGACGATCCGCAGCGCAACTATCGTGTCGTGCACATCACCGGAACGAACGGGAAGACGTCAACAGCGCGGATGATTGAGAGCCTGCTGCGCGCGCACGGCCTGCGCACGGGACTTTTCACCAGCCCGCATCTCGAGCGATTCACCGAACGGATCATGATCGACGGTGAGCCGATCGATGATGGTGCGATTGCGTACGCGTGGGATGAGATCGAACCGTTCATCGGCATCGTCGATGCCGAACTGGTTGCCGCGGGTGATGAACCGTTGACGTTCTTCGAACTGCTCACCGTATTGGCTTTCGCCGCTGCATCCGACGCCCCTGTCGACGTGCTGGTGCTGGAAGTGGGCATGGGCGGCGAATGGGACTCGACGAATACTGCCGACGGTGACGTTGCTGTATTCGCGCCGATCGCCATTGATCACGCGGACCGGTTGGGAAACACTCTGACCGAGATCGCAACGGTCAAGGCCGGGATCATCAAGGAGGGCGCTGCTGTCGTTTCCGCGGAGCAGCCGACCGAAGCCGCGGAAGTGCTACGCCGCGTAGCCGCAGAGAAGAACGCGACCATCGCGTTCGAAGGCGACGAGTTCGGCCTCACAGAGCAGAAGCTCGCTGTGGGCGGTCAGCTGCTGACCATCCGCGGACTTGCTGGCGCTTATGTCGAGGAGTACCTCCCGCTTTATGGCGCCCATCAGGGGCACAATGCTGCCCTCGCCGTGGCGGCTGTGGAGTCGCTCATCGGGGCGGGAGCACAGCGGATCGCCGATGACATCATCGTCGACGGTCTGCAGGGCGCGACTTCTCCCGGCCGGTTACAGCTACTGGGAATTGCGCCGACTGTCGTCGTCGACGCCGCCCATAACCCACACGGCGCGAAGGCACTGGCGCAGTCTCTCGATGACAGCTTTGATTTTGATGAGTGGGGTCTTGTGCTCGGTATCCTCGCCGACAAGGACGCCGCTGGAATCATTGCGGAGCTTGCCCCGGGAGTCGCGCACGTGTTCGCGACCGCTCCGGAATCTGATCGCGCCAATGACGCTGATGCGATCGCTGACCTGGTCGAAAGCGCCGGACAACGAGCGACTGTGCATCACTCGCTTGCTGACGCTGCCGACGCGGCGCGTGAATGGGCAGCATCCGCTGACCGTCGTGCGGTGGTGATTGCTGGATCCATTGTGCTTGCGGGAGAGGCAATCGCCCTGGCGGAAGAAGAGGACTGGAAGTCGGGGTGGCGGGCGTGAGCGCGCGTGCTCCCCGCACACTTGTGCAGAAGCTCGCCCCCATGGTGTTGGGCTTCGAAGCGATCGTCGTGCTGCTGGTGGGCTTCACTCTTTTCGGACTGAAGGCGTTGCCCAACGGCATAGCGCCGTGGTGGGCGATTGTCGGAGGGGCCGCTGTGGCTCTGGCGATGGTCGCCGTGGCAGGCATGATTACCAGACCCTGGGCGATCACCGCGGGATGGGTATTACAAGTCATCGTCGCGCTGTCGGCATTCTTCGAACCCACGATTTTGCTCGTCGTGGTGGTTTTCGGAGGGATGTGGGCGTATGCGACGATCATGGGGGCCCGATTGGACGCACGACGTCCCGCGGATAACAGCACGACAGTAACCGACAACGAAACTCACAGAGAGAGCGACTGATATGGCCACTGAAGAAACACTCGTCCTCGTCAAGCCCGACGGCGTCGCCCGCGGGTTGACCGGCGCGATTCTTGCCCGTATCGAGGCGAAGGGCTATGCGCTCGTTGACATTCGCCTCGTCGAGCCTGATCGCGACCGCCTTGCGGCGCACTACGCAGAGCACGAGGGCAAGCCGTTCTACGAACCGCTGATCGAGTTCATGATGTCTGGCCCGTCGGTTGCAATTCGGCTCACCGGCAATCGCGTGATCGAGGGCTTCCGCTCACTTGCGGGTACGACCGATCCGACCACAGCCGCGCCCGGCACGATTCGTGGCGACTTCGGTCGTGACTGGGGACTGGCCGTCCAACAGAACCTTGTGCACGGCTCAGACAGTACCGAATCCGCTGCGCGCGAGCTCGGCATCTGGTTCGCTTGAGCTGAAACGACGAAGCCCGCCAGCCTCCCTCACGGGAGCCGGCGGGCTTTGTCGTCGCGAGAACGGCATCCGGTTTGTTAGAACAGCATTCCGGCAACCTCGCCAAGCAGATCGAGACCGCGAAGTTGGATCATCGCGATCACAAGGGCATAGGCGAGAATCGACGCGAGTGGCACCCAAATCATCAGCCGGTCCGCTCGTGCCATCACTTTCTCAGAACGGGTAAAGGTTCCGTTGCGGAAGAGATGCACCATCGTCGCAATGAATGTGGGAATGGTCACCGACCAGGTCAGCATGCAGAACGGGCACAGAAACCCGAGGTTGGTGGCGTAGAGGCTCTGCCAGATCAACCAGCAGATGAACCCGAATGCGAAGGTGATGCCGGCGCCGAAAACAGCCCAGAACCACCTGGGAAATTTGACGCCCGCGAGGACCGCGACCCCGACAACCAGCGGGGCCATCCACCCCGTTAATCCGATGATCGGGTTGGCGAAGCCGAAGGCTTCACCCTGCCAGGAGCTGAGGTTCTTCCCACACTGGATCATCACGCTGACGTTGCAGTTGAGATCGGCATCGGGGTTCGCGAGCTGGATGAACTTGTCGATGGTGAGCTGAAAAGCAGCCCACCAGCCGATCACACTGGCAATGATCAGCCAGATTCCGAAACCGATGGGGCGGGTGCGCTGCTCGCTCATCTGATGATTATCCCAGCGGTCGCTATGGATAGGGAGTGAGGCGCGCGTGAGCGCGGATGCCACAATCTGGCTCACATGGTGCGATAATGACCTTTGATGTATCGCGCGGCGCCGCCGCAACGCACATCGACGCAGACTTCGGGGTCCAATACCCCTCGCGACCAGAGCCACGAGCCGGTCGCACACCGAGTGAGTTCGCGGCACCTGAGGGTGCCGCATGAGATTTCGCGGAGCACCTAGTGCCCGCGCAGGGAGCACGCCAGAGATGGCCGAAGAGAACAATGACACCAACAACACACCCATTCTCGATGCGAACGCGGAGGCTCCGCTAACACCGGAAGAAACTCCTGCGTCCGCGGAGACACCAGCGGCTGAAGAGGCGTCGGTGGACGGTGAGGCGCCAGCTGCCGAAGCACCAGCGGCAGACGAGCCCATCGCTGAGTCAACCGTTGAAGAGCCGTCAGCGGAGATAGCCACGGTCGCTGAGCCTGTCGCTGAGCCTGTCGCTGAGGCGCCTGTCGCTGACGAGAAGCCTGCTGACGAGAAGCCTGTGGCAGATGTGCCGGCCGCGCCAACGAAGCCAGAACCACTGACTGCGGTGAGCCTTGGTCTTATTCCTGAGGTTTTCGTCTCGACGGTCTCTACCCAGTTGCACTTCTACGCGCCTGAGATCACCCCACTGCCGGCGCGGCCCGGCCGTGGACGCGAGCGCTACGTCGCTGACGACTCGCGTGACGACGATCACGATGATTCCCCGTCGGGCCGGCGTGGACGCCGCCGACGCGGGGGCAATGAGCAGAACGACGAGCAGCGCGATGAGCCGCGTCAGCGTCAGCGCACGGTTGAATACATCACCGAGCCGAAAGCGATCAAGGGCTCTACTCGCCTCGAGGCGAAGAAGCAGCGTCGTCGTGATGGCCGTGATGCGGGGCGTCGTCGTCCCGTCGTCACCGAGGCAGAGTTCCTTGCGCGTCGCGAGTCGGTCGATCGGAAGATGGTCGTGCGCGCAAAGAACGGTCGCACCCAGATTGGTGTGCTCGAAGATGGCGTGCTCGTTGAGCATTACGTCGCGCGCAACCAGGACGCCTCGCTGATCGGCAACGTCTATCTCGGCCGCGTGCAGAACGTGCTGCCCAGCATGGAAGCCGCTTTTGTCGACATCGGTCGTGGCCGCAATGCCGTGCTGTATTCCGGAGAAGTTGACTGGGATGGCGTCGAGACCGGCAACCAGCCGCGTCGTATTGAGCTCGCGCTGAAGCCGGGTGATCGCGTGCTCGTACAGGTGACGAAGGATCCCGTCGGACACAAGGGCGCCCGCCTCACCAGCCAGATCTCTCTACCGGGTCGGTACCTCGTGTATGTACCTGGCGGTTCGATGAACGGCATCAGCCGCAAACTTCCCGATAACGAGCGTGCTCGCTTGAAGCGCATCCTCAAAGAGGTGCTGCCGGAATCTAGCGGCGTCATCGTTCGTACGGCTGCCGAGGGAGCGACCGAAGACCAGCTCACGCGCGATGTGAACCGTCTGACT
Organism: Microbacterium sp.; assembly: GCA_003524435.1. GTDB lineage: Bacteria > Actinomycetota > Actinomycetes > Actinomycetales > Microbacteriaceae > Microbacterium. The sequence continues at coordinate 100,790 of DQHP01000040.1, read as the reverse complement.
TCGCAGTGGGAGCACATTCAGAAACAGGTTGAGAACCAGTCGGCTCCGGCGCTGCTGCACGCAGAACCCGACCTGCTGGTCAAGATCGTTCGCGACGTCTTCAACGAAGATTTCACGAAGATGCTCATCCAGGGTGAAGAGTCCCAGCAGACGATCCGCGCCTACCTGGAAAGCGTCGCCCCTGACCTCCTGGAGCGCGTCGAGTCCTACGAAGATGAGACCGATCCATTCGATGCTTTCCGGGTGACCGAGCAGATTGAGAAGGCGCTCGACCGCAAGGTCTGGCTGCCCTCAGGTGGCTCGCTCGTCATCGACCGTACTGAGGCAATGACAGTTGTCGACGTCAACACGGGCAAGTTCGTCGGCACCGGCGGCAACCTCGAAGAAACTGTCACGAAGAACAACCTCGAGGCTGCCGAAGAAATCGTTCGCCAGTTGCGACTGCGCGACATTGGCGGCATCATCGTCGTCGATTTCATCGATATGGTCCTGGAATCCAACCGCGATTTGGTTCTTCGCCGTCTGATCGAATGCCTGAGTCGGGACCGCACGAAGCACCAGGTCGCTGAAGTGACGTCGCTGGGCCTGGTCCAGATGACGCGTAAGAAGCTCGGCCTGGGCCTTTTGGAGACATTCAGCGAGGCCTGTGAGGTCTGCGCCGGTCGCGGTGTGGTGATTCACCACGATCCCGTCGTTAAGCATCGCTCGAGCTCGAACAACAACGGTTCCAACCGTCGTCAGCGTGGCGGAAACTCACAGAATCAAAACTCACAGCCCACGAGCAAGACGACTCACAGCATTCCCGAAGGTGCCAAATCTGCGCTCGCGCAGATCGCCGCTTCGACTCTCGCTGGTGCGGAGAGCGCTGTGGAGCCCGTCGTCGCCGAGCCTGTGCAGCCTGAACCTGCTGAGCGACCTAAGAAGCCGCGCAAGAAGCGTTCATCGGACCGCAATAAGGCAGCTAAGACGCCCGCAGAGCAGATGCTCGACTCGGTGCTGGACGCTCTTCCTGAGCCGAAAGCACCTGGCCAGGGGCGTAACAGGCGACGTGTGACGACTGCTGCTCTCACCGGTACCCCGGTGTCGGTGAACGCGTCAGTGGCGCCGATCGCGGGCGGGGATACGGAGTCCTGAGGCGATTAGTCGCCGAGTGAGTTCTTTGCCGCCGACGTGTTGAGCGCCGGCGGCAACCAGCCGAGCAAAGGCGTCTTCAGGGACGTCGTAGTGGTCGAGGTCAAAAGCTCGCTCAGGGATTGCGTTCGCTGCTGCGAAGGCGTGCAATTCGTCGAGATTGTCGACGCTGACCAGGTGCGACCATAACCGTCCATGTGCGGGCCAGATAGGGTCATCAATCAGAATGGTCATCAGGTGATCGTACGACGACGCGACACGGTAGCGTCTCGCTTTGCGGCTCAGCGTTATATCCGGTAAAGTTGTCCCTTGGTGCGTGAGCTGAGTCGTCCCCCGGGGGCGACGCGGTACAGACTTGTGTTCGCACCCGTCGGACTTGCGACGAACGCAAGCACAGTCTTCCCGTGAGATTTACGGAGCCTCAAGCTCCCCAACGAAACAGGTATGAAGTGGTTTACGCAGTTGTGCGCGCCGGTGGGCGGCAGGAGAAGGTCGAGGTCGGCACGATCGTTCAGCTCGATCGTGTTCGGGCTGGTCAGGGCGAGAAGATCGAACTTGCCGCCGTGCTTCTCGTTGATGGCGCAACGGTGACCACCGACGCCGACAAGCTGGCAAAGGTCAAGGTCACCGCTGAGGTTATTGGTAACCTCCGCGGCCCGAAGATCATCATCCAGAAGTTCAAGAACAAGACCGGCTACAAGAAGCGCCAGGGCCACCGTCAGGACCTGACCCGCGTCAAGATCACCGGCATCAAGTAAGCACAGAAGAGGCTCAGGACATGGCACACAAAAAGGGCGCAAGCTCCACCCGTAACGGTCGTGACTCCAACGCCCAGCGCCTCGGCGTGAAGCGCTTCGGTGGTCAGCAGGTCAACGCCGGCGAGATCATCGTCCGTCAGCGTGGCACGCACTTCCACCCCGGCGCAGGCGTCGGTCGCGGTGGCGACGACACGCTGTTCGCTCTTGAAGCGGGCGCGGTTGAGTTCGGCGCGAAGGGCGGCCGCAAGGTCGTCAACATCGTTGCCGCTGCTGCTGAGTAATCGCAGCACAGTAATCATCCAGACGGGGCGGGCATTTGCCCGCCCCGTCTGCGTATCTAAGGGGTAGTTCGACATGGTTTCGTTCGTCGATACGGTGACGTTGCATTTGCGCGCCGGCAAGGGCGGCAACGGCTGTGTCTCCGTTCACCGTGAGAAATTCAAACCGCTCGGTGGCCCCGACGGTGGCAATGGTGGTGACGGCGGGAACATTATTCTCGTCGCGGACACGCAGACGGGAACGCTGCTTTCGTACCACCATTCGCCGCATCGTAACTCTGCCAATGGTGGTTTCGGCATGGGCGATCACCGCTCCGGATTCGCTGGTGAAGCTCTTGAGCTTCCGGTGCCCGTCGGCACCGTAGTCAAGCGTCCCGACGGCGAGGTCCTCGCCGATATGGTGACGCCCGGCGAACGCGTCGTGATAGCTGAAGGTGGACGCGGAGGTTTGGGTAACGCTGCCCTCGCCACGACGAAGCGCAAGGCGCCTGGTTTCGCGCTGCTCGGCACGCCCGGGTTTGAAGGCGACGTTGTTCTCGAACTCAAAACCGTCGCTGATGTCGCGCTCGTGGGCTACCCGTCTGCAGGCAAATCAAGTCTTATCGCGGCAGTATCCGCCGCGCGGCCGAAGATCGCCGACTACCCCTTCACCACGCTGCACCCCAACCTGGGCGTTGTGCAGGCTGGTGATGCGCGTTACACCGTCGCAGACGTTCCTGGGCTCATCGAAGGCGCGAGCGAGGGGCGAGGCCTGGGCCTTGAGTTCCTCCGCCACGTCGAGCGTTGCTCGGCGCTGCTGCACGTCCTGGACTGCGCGACCCTCGAACCCGATCGCGATCCGATCTCTGACCTAGACGTCATCCTCGCTGAACTGGCGGCGTATGAGGTCCCAGAGGGACAGATTCCGCTGCTGGAGCGTCCGCAGTTGGTGGCGTTGAATAAGATCGATGTCCCCGAAGCGCGCGATCTCGCTGATCTCGTGCGCCCTGACCTCGAAGCGCGCGGCTTTACCGTTTTCGACATTTCTGCAGTGTCTCGTGAGGGTCTTCGGCCACTCACATTCGCCCTCGGCGAGATCGTCGAGAAGCACCGTGCAGAGTTGGCGGCCGTCGAGGTTCCCACAGAGCGGGTAGTTATCCGTCCGCGTGGCGCTGAGAAGCCGTTCACCATTCGCGTAGAAGGTGGCTCGTACGGCACCTACTACCGAATTCTTGGCGAGAAGCCGGTCCGTTGGGTGCAGCAGACTGATTTCCAGAATGAAGAGGCTGTGGGCTACCTCGCAGACCGTCTGGAACGCATCGGTATCGAAACTGAGCTCTTCCGCCTCGGAGCAACTCCCGGTGCCACGGTCGTTATCGGCGAGGGCGAGGGCCTGGTGTTCGACTGGGAGCCAGCGATGGCCTCGGCCGCAGAGCTGATGACGGCGCCACGAGGTACCGACCCTCGTCTTGCCCCCAACGCGCGGCGTACGACGAGCGAACGTCGCGAAAAATACTACGAGCGGATGGATGCCAAGGCGGCGATCCGTGCCGAGCAAGACCTCAAGCGCCGAGTCACGGCCGAGGAGGACTACGACCAGCACGATGGAGCCAGCGAGTGACGGCACGGACGCGCGCAGAGCTGGCAACAGCCCAGCGCATCGTCGTGAAGGTCGGCTCCTCGTCTATCAGTGGCGAATCGTCCTGGCGCATCCCGATGATCGTGCACGCGCTAGCAACGGCGCATGCACGCGGTTGTGAGATTATTCTCGTGTCATCGGGGGCGATCGCGACGGGCATCCCCTTTCTCTCGTTGGATGCTCGTCCCACCGACCTCGCCACGCAACAGGCGGCGGCTGCCGTTGGTCAGAACATTCTTGTCTACCGCTACCAAGAGGCGTTGCGGCCGTTTCACGTCGTTGCGGGTCAAGTGCTGCTCACGACCAACGACCTTGAGAATGCCTTGCCGCGTAGTAACGCCCGCCGAGCGATGGAACGTCTGCTCGGATTGCGCATCTTGCCCATTGTCAATGAGAACGACACGGTTGCCACTCAGGAGATTCGTTTCGGCGACAACGACCGACTGGCAGCCCTCGTGGCGCAGTTGGTGGAAGCCGACGCCCTTGTGCTGCTGAGTGATGTTGAGGCGCTGTACACGAAGCCGCCCACCGATCCCGAAGCCGAGCCCATCGACGTGATTGCCGCCGATGCGGATCTGGCTGGTCTTGAGTTCGGAGCGACCGTCGTCAACAGCGTGGGCACTGGGGGAGCGGCCACCAAGGTATCCGCCGCTCGACTTGCCGCGGCATCCGGAATAGGTGTCCTGGTCACGAGCGCTAACCTCGTCGACAGTGCGCTGAAGGGACAGGAAATCGGCACCTGGTTCGAACCAGATATCGCAAGCGCGCCTCCCGTCGCCTGACTGTCATATCGCGCCCTGTGGCGCCCTGCCCTCGGTACACTGGCGGAATGCCCGACATTGCCGTTTCTGACACTGTCCAGACCGCTCAAGACCGACTGAGCCTGGCCAAAGAAGCCTCACGTGTGACCGCCCGCCTCACCAGCGCGGAAAAAGCGACCGCGCTGGAGTCGATTGCGCAGGCTCTTGAAGAGAATGCCGACCGAATTATCGAGGCGAACGCGCGCGATATTGAGCGGGGACGGGCCGGCGGAATCGTCGAATCTCTCGTGGATCGACTCCGTCTGGATGCGACACGTGTCGCTGGCCTTGCCTCTGCTGTGCGTGAGGTTGCTGCTCTCGCTGATCCGGTCGGGCAGGTGATCGGCGGGCACCGCATGCCGAATGGTGTGGCACTGGAACAGGTGCGCGTGCCGTTCGGCGTCGTTGGCGCGATCTACGAGGCACGGCCCAACGTGACCGTCGACATTGCTGCGCTCGCGCTGCGCTCAGGAAACGCGAGCGTGTTGCGCGGCGGGAGCGCTGCAAAAGAGTCGAATACCATCCTTGTCGAGATTATGCGTGGAGCACTGGAGAGCGTAGGCATCACTGCCGAAGCGATCCAGACAGTTGATGACTTCGGCCGCGACGGGGCAAAAGCACTCATGCAAGGTCGTGGTTATATCGACGTTCTCGTACCGCGCGGAAGCGCCGCTCTGATCGAGACTGTCGTGACCGAATCTACGGTCCCGGTAATCGAGACCGGCGCCGGTGTGGTGCACATCGTTTTGGACGAGACTGCTCCGATTGATTGGGCACGCGAGATTGTGGTGAATGCGAAGGTGCAGCGCCCCAGTGTGTGCAACGCCGTCGAGACCGTGCTGGTGCTGCGTCAGGCTGCACCGCTACTGGTGCCTGTCGTAGCCAGCGCGCTGCAGAGTGAGGGCGTGGCGATCCATGGCGATGATATGGTCGCCGGTCTGGTCAGCAATATCATCCCGGCCACCGAAGAAGACTGGTCCACGGAGTATCTCGGCCTTGAGATCGCCATGAAAGTCGTGGACACGTTGGATGATGCTCTTGCGCACATTCGGCAGTACAGCACAGGCCACACAGAGTCGATCGTCACCAACGATTCCGGCAACCTCGAGCGTTTTCTTGCTGAGGTAGATTCGGCCGTCGTGATGGCCAATGCGTCGACGCGCTTTACTGACGGGGCGGAATTCGGATTCGGCGCCGAGGTGGGCATTTCGACGCAAAAGTTGCATGCGCGTGGGCCAATGGGGCTGTCGGAGCTCACAAGTGCCAAGTGGCTCGCGCGTGGGGCAGGCCAGACCCGCGGCTGAGCGTTAGGATGGGGAAGCGTCTAATCGCACCCGGTCACGAAACGGAGTCAGGATGAACCTCGTCGCACACCTTGCGATGGCAGCTGCCGAGACAGAGCATCATGGAAATGTGGCGCTGGAGACCCTTATTTTCGGTGTCATCGCCGCCGGAATCTTTGCTGTGATGGGCCTGGTCGTCTTCTCATACCGTAACGTCGCGAACCGTCACTCGGCCAAGGCCGAGGCCTACGCTGAGCGTCACGGCAAGGACGCACATGGGGCAGGGCACGGCCACTAGGGCATATGAAGACCACGGCCACGCGCGCCCCGCGAATCGGAGTGATGGGCGGGACATTCGACCCGATCCACCACGGGCACCTGGTCGCGGCAAGCGAGGTCGCGCACTCCTTCGACCTTGACGAGGTCGTGTTCGTGCCGACCGGTCAGCCGTGGCAGAAGACGAACGTCACGGAGAGCGAGCATCGCTATCTCATGACCGTGATCGCGACGGCGTCGAACCCCCAATTCACTGTGAGTCGCGTCGACGTCAATCGTGAAGGCCCGACCTACACGATCGATACTTTGCGTGATTTGAAGCAAGAACGACCTGATGCTGAGCTGTTCTTCATCACTGGAGCAGATGCCGTAGCGCAAATTCTCAGTTGGAGGGACCATGATGAGTTGTGGGAGTTGGCACACTTTGTCGCGGTCTCGCGTCCAGGTCACGTTCTGAGTACTGATGGCCTTCCGAGCGAAAATGTGAGCCAGCTGGAGGTGCCGGCGCTTTCTATCTCCTCGACGGCATGCCGAGAGCGTGTGAGCGACAATCAGCCGGTGTGGTACCTCGTTCCTGACGGGGTCGTTCAATACATCGCGAAATATCATCTGTATCGGAGCAAGGCATGAGTACATCGGATCAGCAGGGCAACCAGCCGCTGACCCGCAAGCAACTGCGGGAGATCCGTCTCACCGGTGCGACCCCGGTGATCACTGAAGAAGAGGCGGCCGCGGCCGCCGCCACACCCGCGCTGCCTGCGCCGGTGCCACGATCTGTTGAACCCGCTGAAGCGCCGAGATCAGACGAAGATGTCGACCTTGACGCAACACCGCTCACCCGCCGCCAGGTTCGCGAACACGAGCGAGTCCGCACTGCTTCTGTTCCGGTTATCGGTGCTGTTGAAGACACCCATACTGATGATGAACCTCAGACGGATGCTTCTGCTGAGGGTGAAGACGAGATTGTCTCTGGCGTCCCGGTTTTTGCGTCTGCTGACGAGGCGCAGAGTGACGAAGTACCCGCCGACGTCACGACGGAAGATGTGACCGACGACGAAGCCGTCGAAGATGATTCGATTGAGGATGTCGCGACTGCGGAGGCCGCGACTGAGGAGGACGTCCCCGCGAACGAAGTTCCCGAGGATGACGCTTCGGTTGACGATTTCCCCGAGGAAGACGCTCTCGAGACTGACGATTCTCCAGTAGAAGCCGTTGCCGCCGATGCCGAAAGCGCCGAAGACGATTCTGCGGTCGATGACCCCATCGCTGAGGGCGAGCGTCCCGTCTTGAACCCGACTTTCGGGAAGGGCCTGCTCAAGGAGCACGATGCCGTACCGGCGTTCACACCGTCATTTGATGAACTGATTACTTCAAATTCGGGGGGTTCGCAGAACATTGCCCCGAATACGCTGATCTTCAATCCCTCACTCGGAAACGGGTCGCTCTCTGGCCCCGTTGCCTCTACGGGTGAGCTTCTGATCACGGGCAGCTATGACCTTCCTCGCGGAATCGGTTCGCACGGCCACGCGCACGGCACTGCCGATGGCAAAGAGGCTGATGCGGTGCTTATCGACGGTGAGCTGCCTCCCTCGTCGTCACCCACGCCGATCGCGGCAAGTTCTGCGATCAGTACAACAAAACCTGCCGGCGAGGTCATCCGTCCTCCGGCGCCTGAAAAGGGCAACAAACTCATGCTGACGCTGGCGATCACGGCGGGCGGCCTCGCGCTCGCTCTCGCCGTGGTGCTGATCGTCGCATTTACGACGAATGTGGTCTGATGCAATCACCTGATACTTCCGAAGAGATGCTGCAGATCGCTGCTGCCGCTGCTGTGTCGAAGGGCGGTGAAGATCTGGTCGCGTTGAACGTGTCCGAACCACTGCCACTCGTCGACATCTTCCTCATCGTTACCGGAAACAGCGAGCGAAACGTTGCGGCGATTGCCGATGAGATCGAGGACCAGCTTCTCGAATCCGGACACAAGCGAGTACGACGCGAGGGCCGACAGGAATCGCGCTGGGTGCTCTTGGACTTCGGCGATCTGATCGTGCACGTGTTCCACGGTGAAGAGCGCGTGTATTACGGGCTGGAGCGGCTCTGGAAGGACTGCCCCGTCGTCCCGATCGATGTCGCCGAGCCCACTGTCGACGCATCCTGATATGGCCGTGCACCTGATCACCGGTGCCGGATCGGGAATTGGTCGAGCTCTCGCTCGTCGATTGCGAGACCGCGGTGATGAACTCGTACTGCTGGCCCGAGATGCTGGGCGTGCTCGCGAGATTGCCGCTGAGTTTCCGGGCGCTTCGACTCTGGTGGGCGATCTCGCCCAGCCGGGGCGCCTGTCATGGGCGTTTTCGAAACAGCATCTGCCGGAGCGCATCGACTCGCTCGTGCACGTTGCTGGTGTCGTCGACCTGGGACGCGTCGCTGACCTCTCGCCCGCGCTGTGGGAACGGCAACTCGCGGTCAACTTGGTTGCCCCCGCTGAACTGACGCGCTTACTTTTGCCTGTGCTCCGGGTGTCTGGTGGCCAGGTCGTTTTTGTGAACTCAGGCGCGGGACGACGTGCTCATGCAGATTGGTCAGCGTATGCCGCCTCAAAGCATGGGCTGAAGGCTCTCGCCGATGCACTGCGCGCGGAGGAGACCGAAAATGGCGTGCGCGTAACATCGATTTATCCCGGCCGAACTGCGACACCCATGCAAGAGCGAGTTCATCAGCAAGAAGGTCTCGATTACCGGCCCGAATCGTTTATCGATCCGGAGTCTGTGTCCACGAGCATCCTCACTGCCATTGATTTGCCACGCGATGCGCAGATCACCGATCTTGATCTGCGCCCCGGAGCTTAGCCGCGTCGTTAATCACGTGCGAAGTCGGTACTTTACCTCGGGACGTCCGACGCCGCCGTACGCGGGCGCACTGACTGCCAAGCCGGATTCTACGAGTCGCTCGAGATAGCGGCGGGCACTGACACGCGACATGCCGAGGACGTCGGCAACCTCACTCGCAGACACCGCTGCTGAACGCTGCTCCATCTCCTGTGCGACGCGCTGCAGCGTGGCAGGGGAAACTCCTTTGCGCTGACCGGCCATAGCGATGGCATCTCGCCGCATCAGGGCATCGACGGCGGCCTGATCAAGTTCGCCAGTATCTGTGAATTCGGCATCGCGCGTCAGCGCTCGGCGGACATCATCCAGACGATCGTGCAGGGTCTGCATCGGGAACGGTTTGACGACGTAATGGTGCACGCCGTGGGTGCGAGCGCGGCGCACGGTGTCGACATCGCGGGCGGCGGTGACAGCGATCACCTCGACATGAGCGCCAGCTGCGCGCGCACGTCGCAGCACGTGAATCCCCGACATGTCGGGGAGATATATATCCAGCAGCATCACATCTGGTGCCAGCTCGTCCAAGAGTCGTAGCGCTTCCGCGCCGGTTGACGCGACGCCAACGACGTCGTAATGCGGATGCCGTTCTACGAACCGCTGTGTGACGTGGGCGACGGCGAAATCATCCTCGACGATGAGGGTGCGGAGGCGGCTCATTGTATGACCGTCACAAGCTCTGTTGCAGGGATCTGCACGGTGAAGCGGGCGCCGCCGCTTTCCGAGGGCGAGAGATCAATCGAACCGCGACGACGCTCAACGATCCGGGCCACAAGGGTCAGACCGTAGCCGCGCTGACGATCATCGTGCTTCGTGGAAAAGCCGAGCCTAAACACGGCGCCGCGTCGTTCTATGGGGACGCCTGGTCCGTCGTCGTCTACCTGAATGCGAAGACTCTTGGCCTCATCCTGCGCGATAGCGAAGGTGACATGACCACCCCGGCCCGCAGCATCCAGCGCATTATCGAGAAGATTCCCGGCGACCGTTCCGAGATCACCGTTACCCGGGCCAGCGAGAAGGTGGCTGTCATCGGCGATCGTGAGATCGACACCGAGCTCGCGCGCTCTTGCTCGTTTCGCCAACAGTACAGCGGCTAATTCGATGTCTTGGATGCCATCTGGAGCGTCGAGTCTGTTGAGCGCTCCGCCGTCCGCAGACCGCTCGATCACCCGCCGCACGGCGTTGACTTCACCAAGTTCGAGCAGGCCACCGATCGTGTGCAACGTATTGGAGAACTCATGCTGTTGTGCACGGAGTCCCTCGGCGAGACTCTGTGCGCCAGCGAGCTCGCGGAGCGCATGATCGAGCTCCGTGCGATCCATCAAGGTGACTACCGTGCCGACGCGACGGTTCTGCACACGCACGGGGGCGGCGCGCGCGACAAGGACCCGCTCTCCAGAGAGCACGAGGCGTTGTGAGGCGGCCATGTCATCCGCATCTGTCTCTGTGATCAACATCATGAGATCATCAACGAGCTCGGATGCGGGCCGACCAATTGCCTCGGCGGGTGAAGACAGGCCGAGCAAGCGTGCTGCCGCATCATTGCACAACGAGACACGGCCCTCCCCGTCGAGCGCTAACATGCCCTCGCGGATGCCGTGCAGGGTCGCCTCACGAGTCTCGAGCAGCCCTCTGATCTCATCGGGCTCCAGCCCATAGATGCGCCTGCGGACGATCCTCGCAACGCCAGTTGCTGCCACCACGCCGATCACGGTGGCGATGCCCAGTGCGAGCAGGAATCCGGTGATGTCACCGAGAAGATCCGCATGCAGAGCGGATTCGAGAATGCCGACCGAGACCTGGCCGATGACGGCGCCTGCTTCGTCGAAGATCGGCACTTTCACTCGCCAGGATTCTCCGAGGGTTCCGGTCTGAGTCCCCACATACATCTCGCCAGACAGGGGCACGCTGGGATCGGTAGAGACCGGTTCTCCGATGCGGTCGGGATTCGGATGAGAATAGCGGAGGCCGTCGTCATCAGTGACGACAACATAAGCGACATTGGAAGAATCACGGATCAACTCTGCGATCGGTTGAATCACCGCTGCGGGATCGGGATCGTCGTAGGCATCGAGAATTGTCGGCAGCTGCGCGACCGATTGCGCAACAGCGATCATGCGCTCTTGGGATGCTTCGCGAATCTGGCGCTCTTGCATCAGCATTGCGGCGAGGGCCGCCGTGAGCACGATAGCGAGCACAATCACCACTTGCAGCAGCACAAGCTGCGTGCGGAGCGTCATCGCCTTCACCACCCTCCTATGTTAGGCGAGCCGTGATCGTAGGTTTTGGGTACGAAATGACCAAAACTCGCGGTTGTGAACACAACCTCACTGTGCCGCGAGCTCCGCCATAAGCTCGCGGCACCTGGCTCCGACAACAGCGTCGGGCGAAGGGACTCGAGGAGGAGTTCATGACACAGCGCACCCGTACACGCACCCGGCTGATGGTCGGCGCCATGGTTGGCGTCGCGACAATGAGTCTTGCAGCGTGCTCTGGTACCCCGTCGAGCGGTGGCGGGGACAGCGGCGGTGATGGCGGATCGAGCATCGACAGTGTTGCCGTTATCGCCCCCGCTGACCCTGGCGGCGGCTGGGACCAGACCGCACGAGCATTCGCGCAAGCGGTCAGCGATGAATCGCTGGTGTCGTCGGCTCCGGTGACCAACATTGGCGGTGCCGGTGGCACTGTCGGACTCGCCTCCCTCGCCACCGAGACGAATGTAAACACGCTGATGATCACCGGCAGTGTGATGATTGGTGCGGTCGAGACAAACGCATCTGAAGTTCGCGTCGAAGACATGACACCGATTGCGAAGCTCACCGAAGAGCCCCTGGTGATCGTCGTGCCCAAGGACAGCCCATATGACACGGTGACCGATTTCGTCGATGCCTGGGTCGATGAGGGGGCGGACATGGCCGTCACTGGCGGGTCGGCAGGAGGCATCGACCACATCCTTGCCGCGCTCATTCTCACAGACGCAGGGGTCGACGCCTCAGATGTACCCACCACCCTGAACTACATTGCCAACTCGGGTGGAGGCGAAGCACTGACACTGCTGCTCGGCGGACAGGTTGAGGCAGGAATCTCTGGCGTCGGTGAGTTCGCTCAGCAAGTCGAAGCGGGGGAGTTGAAGGCACTCGCGGTGTCCTCCAGTGAGCCAGCACTGCTGCTGCCTGAGGCGCCGACGCTGAGTGATGAGGGAATCGATATCGTCGTGACCAACTGGCGCGGACTGATCGCACCCGGCGGGATCTCCGACGACGAGAAGAGTGCGCTCGAGGACCTTGTCACTGCGGCGCACGACAGCGATTCCTGGACGAGCACGTTGGAAACCAACGGCTGGACCGATGCGTTCATGGTCGGCGACGAGTTCTCTTCCTTCTTGGAAGGGGACACCGCCACCACACAGGAGACGCTCAAGACGATCGGTCTCATAGGATGACCGATCCGATCACAACCGGGGCGTCGGCTGTTGCCGGCGCCCCGCGCTCGCGCAAAATAGGCGAACTTGTCTTCGTTGGCGTTATTTTGGCCTTCTCGGTGATGGCGCTGGTGATGACGGGCTTCATTCGGGAACCGGTTGGCTCCTCGAATGTGCTGGGCGCCCGAGTCGTGCCGTATGCCGTCACTTCGCTCATGCTGCTTGCCTCACTCGGCGCGGTCATTGCTGTGCTGCGAGGGGACGTCGGAGCACCGGATGAAGGCGAGGATATCGATACCGAGGCGCGCACATCATGGAGGACGGTGGTGCTGCTCATCCTGGCGTTCGCATCTCTTATGGTGGTTATCCCGCTCGCTGGATGGCCGGTCGCGGTCATCGTGCTGTTCACCGGGGCTTCTCTGGCACTGGGCTCAAAGAGTTGGTGGCGTGCTGCGCTGCTGGGAGCAGGACTGGGCGTCGTGACACAGCTGCTGTTCGGATCATTGTTGGGTCTTTCAGTCCCGGCGTTCGGGACGATTCTTCCGGGGGTGTTCGGTGGATAGTCTGCAACTCCTCATGGACGGTTTTGCGACCGCCCTTCAGCCCCAGTACCTGTTGTTCGCGTTCGTGGGCGTGCTACTCGGAACCGCCGTGGGCGTGTTGCCTGGCATCGGCCCTGCCATGACCGTGGCGTTGTTGCTGCCTTTGACCTACACACTCGATGTCACCAGTGCGATCATCATGTTCGCCGGAATCTATTACGGGGGTATGTATGGCGGATCGACGACGTCGATCCTTCTGAACACGCCGGGGGAGTCTGCCTCGATCGTCACGGCGCTCGAGGGCAACAAGATGGCGCGAATGGGGCGCGCGACGGCGGCACTGGCGACTGCGGCGATCGGCTCATTCATCGCCGGAACTATCGCTACGGTGTTGCTCACTCTGTTTGCGCCGATTATCGCCGACTTCGCGGTGACGCTCGGCCCGGCGGACTACTTTGCTCTGATGATCGTGGCCTTCCTCACCGTCGGAGCATTGCTGGGATCGAGCCCGGTGCGCGGCATCGTCTCGCTTGCGATTGGCCTTTTCATTGGCCTCGTCGGCACGGACACGCTTACCGGACAGGCACGCTTTACTTTCAGCATCCCGAACCTCGGCGATGGGATCGATGTTGTCATCGTGGCCGTCGGACTTTTCGCTGTGGGGGAGGCACTCTATGTGGGCTCACGCTTGCGCACCGGAACGCTGCCCATCATTCCGGTATCGGGAAACTGGCGTTCGTGGATGAAAAAGAGCGACTGGAAGCGATCATGGAAACCCTGGTTGCGCGGCACGGCGATCGGCTTTCCCATCGGTTCTATCCCTGCCGGCGGCGCGGATGTGGCGACCTTCCTGTCGTACGCCGCAGAAAAGCGTCTCGCCAAAGATCCCTATCGACAGCAATTCGGCAAGGGCGCCATCGAGGGGGTGGCAGGCCCCGAGGCGGCAAATAACGCAGCAGCGGCGGGCGTGCTGGTACCGCTGCTGACGCTCGGTCTCCCGACAACGGCGACAGCGGCGATCATCATCTCGGCGTTTCAGACCTACGGCATCCGCCCAGGACCACTGCTGTTTGAAACGCAGCCTGCGCTCGTGTGGGCGCTCATCGCGAGCCTGTACATCGGCAACGTTGTTCTGATCATCCTCAACTTGCCGTTGGTGGGCATGTGGGCGAAGGTGTTGCAGATTCCGCGGCCATATCTCTATGCCGGCATCTTGGTGTTCGCTGGCCTCGGCGCGTACGCCGCGAACTTCACGGTGTTCGATGTCGGCGTGCTGCTGGTGCTCGGGGTGATTGGATTCTTCATGCGCCGTCATGGCTATCCGGTCTCGCCGATGGTAGTCGGCGCCATCCTGGGGCCAATGGCAGAGGAACAACTGCGAAAGGCTATGGCAATCAGCCAGGGTGACGCGCTGTACCTTGTCCATGGTCCTGTGTCGATCGTGATCTACTCGGCGATGGTCTTGATCATCGGGCTCGGTATCTGGCTCAAGCATCGCCAAGTGCGGTTCGAGGCTGCGCTGAGTGACGTTGATACTGCGACGATTCGCACGTTGGATGAAGACATCGCCGATCAGCTCCGTGAGCGTTAAAAATGGGTGGCGACGGACCCCGTCGCCACCCATTTTTAGCATCAGGGTCGTCAGATTATCTGACGGCCCTCCTGCTTTGCCATCCGCGCATCCTTCACGAATGCGCGGATGATCACGGCTAGCACGCCGATGACGGCGACCGGCCAGATCAGTACGTATGCGGTCAGAAGGAGAATCTCCATCACGCGTCCTTTCCTGTGAGGACGCCGCTATCGGGGGCGTCCGCAACGATCTCAGTCTCTGCGGTGTCGAAGTCGCCGGTGCGCTTCTTGATGAGTGCGAAATCGAACCGCTTTTTCTTGTTCATCATCGTCAGCGCGACGCACACGACGGTGCTGACCGCGTAGGCAACCAACGAGCCCGACAGCACCGGATAGGTGTGCAGGAACCCGATCGCAAACGGCGCGGATGCCACGGTAGCGACTACTCCGACGATCATCGCCACACGCAGTCCGAAGAAGCCAAACGACATCAACGCCAACACGACTCCGATGCCGACGACCGAGATCACGTCGCTGACAATCCCGAGGCCGCCAGACAGATCGATCCACTCGAAGCGCACCGGCAGGAACGCGGCGAGGGCCGCGACGACAGCAACGCTGAATGCCACATTGGTGACGCGGTTCCAGTAGAAGCTTGCGATTACAGGGAACACGAGGGCTCCCCACATCGCGCCGACGAACACCAGCAGGTCGAGGATATTGAACTGCATAGACGCGAAGGCGAGCGCAGCGGCGGTCGCCCCGACCATGGTGAGCCTGCCGACCAGCAGCATCGTCTTCGCGTTGGCGTTCTTCTTGCCGGCGATGTTCTGACCGTAGATGTCGGCCATCATGATCGATGAAAGCGCCGTCATATCGGCATCCGCGGTTGAGGACAGCGACCCGATGATCATGACGAAGAACAGGCAGATCAAGACAGGTGGCAGATAGGTTGCCGCCATCTGTGGAATCAGGTTGTTGACGTCGCCGTCCATCGGCTCGATGCCCGCGTATAGCGCGAGAACGCCGAGCATACCGATGCCGATGATGCTCGCACCGTATCCGAAGGTCGCGGTGATGAACGTCTTCTTGATCAGATCCTCGCGCACGGCGAATAGGCGCTGGGCGATGGTCTGGTTGCCGATCGCGTAAGCAAGCACGGCCGCGATGTACGGCGCGCCCTGGTTGAAGAACGCGTCGGAGGAGAAGAAGTCTCCCTGCTGAGGGGTGAGGTTCTTCGCTCCCGTGACAAACAGATCAGGTCCACCTGCCGCGAAGAAGATCACCGGGACGATGATCGCCACAGCCCCCAGGATGGCCACGACCTGCGCGAAGTCGGTGAGCACCGAGGCGCGGAAACCCGACCACAGCGTGTAAGCCAGCACGCCGATGGCGATCGCGATAATGCCCTGCGTGAACGAGAACGGCGACAGCATCGAGATGAGGGCACCGCCGGCGATCAGATTGGAGGTGAGGCTGATAACGCTGCCGAGCACGTTGGATCCGGCGAGCATGAGCTGGCTCGAACGGCCGTGACGGGCGAACATCACCTCGGCGATGGTGTGCGCCTTCGGCGCGACCTTGCGGATGCGGCGGCCGAAGGGATAGATGAGCAAGATCATCAGGGCACCCCAAAGCCCATAGTGGATCGGGCCGGAAATGCCGTAGGTGTAACCGGAAGTGGCTGAGGCATACATCGACGATGCCCAGATCCAGGTCGCAGTCATCGAAGCGGCGGAAATACCGAATCCGAGCTTTCCGCCAGCGGTCATGTATCCGTCGGCGTTCTCCTTCTTCTTGGAGATTCGGATTGACATGTAGAGACTGCCGCCGAAGAACAGCAGCATAAGCAGGATCACAATTGGTCCTGAGAGTGTTTGGAGGTCGCCCACCGGGTGGTTCTCACTTTCTCGTGTTGGTACGGCACGCGCCGCAGGTCATGGAGAAAGTGCTTGCTAAGTGGGGGAGTAGATGGTCATGTGGAGTTTTGAAGCTGTCAGCATGGCGAACGAACCTGGACCACTGAGGCGCATGGCAGCGCACAGACGAGAGGTCCGGGGTGCGGCTCCTTTCAGATCTGTCCATTTTTCGGGCGCGCCAAATAACGGCACACCCTTAGCGGGATTCGAACGGATGCGATCAGCGCGCAGTCGGGCGCGCATCACACGAGAGCACAGTTGTGCTCCCTGCCCATGCGTGCACGAGCATCCTTTCCACCATAGCAAGCTCTCAGGAAAGTCCTTACCGCGTGCCTAGCAATGATGTGGCAACGAACCGGCAGAGCCTACGGTGCGATGTTGGAAAGGAGTCGTCTACCGAGCGCGTCAGCATCGTCGGCGTCGCGCGTGAGCCCGACATAACCGCTTCGCTCTACGACGGTGATGTCGTTCGGTGTGGCCGCCATAAGATCCGACAGCCAAGACGTCTCGTGTCGGTACATGACCACCTGGATACCGGACTGCACCAACCTGACAACGACGTCTACGAGTCCAGGATGCGCAGTCTCGCCCGTGGATACCTTGAGTGATTTCAGCTTCGGCATCCGGGTGAGGAACTCGGCGTCTGCGCCTTCGAGACTGAGATCAAGACGTTCGATTCCGGTGTGCTCAAGTACATCAAGTTCAGCCTGGCTTGTGTCCCCATCGAGGTGCAGTTCAGAAAGCGAACGCAATAGCGTGAGCGGCTCGATGCTCGTGAGAGTGGCCCCCTCGATGGCCCGCACATGAAGATTGCGTAGCTCAGTGCACTCGACCAGTGGTGTGAGATCGGCCTGCTTGTCGAACAGCACCTGCAACCCCACGAGGCCGGGAACGGCGCCAATGCCCTCGATGCTCGCGCATACATCCAGGTGCAGCAGGTAGGAATTCGCGCGGAACATCGTCGCCGCGAAAACACGGCGATCAAAGCGTGACCATGCTCTGTGCAACTCAGCGAGATCCGTGCGGGAGTAGCTCTCTTGCGCGTACCCGGCGAGCACCTCGAAAGCGGCAGGCGAGGCCATGGCGCCCAGAACACGAAGTGCAACGCGGCGCGCGCCAGAGCGCTGCCCGTCGTGCGCGGCGAACAGGGCCGGATCTGCGTCCGGATGATCTTTCACCCAGCGCGCCACCTGGGGGATCTTCTCGGGAAGCGCGGGCGAAGAACTCGGTGCCACGCTTGTAGGCATAGTCGAAGCATCAGCGAGGACCTTCTCATGCTTCTTTGCTGCTCGGCGAATCGAGGCAATCTTCGGAGCTCCCCGTTCGGTGATATCGGCGGGGAGTCGATCGAGGACCGTGATATCGGCTCGGGCAGCTAACGTCAGCAGCCCCCAAGGGAGGATTGAAAAGCCTAAGGATACGGCGGCATCGAGGTCGTCGATACCGCCGAGTGTCGAGTCTTCAAACAGCGCGAGAGCAGCGCGCTCCAAAGCCGGGTTGCTGGGCAACTTCGCCGCGGCCTTGACGGCATTCGGCTGATTCGAGCAACTGTCGAGGCGTTTCAGCACTCGCTCGACCTCATCCGCATCGACGCCGTCGGGCATTGCGGCGAGAATAGTCACGAGAGTGTGCATCGGGTCTCCGTGTGTCGAGAAAGCATCATTGCTGAAACCAGAAAACCTCCGGCTCGCCGGAGGTTTTTGATAGTGGACCTGAGGGGACTCGAACCCCTGACCCCCTGCATGCCATGCAGGTGCGCTACCAGCTGCGCCACAGGCCCATCTTTGCGCCCCGGGTGAGCGGGGCAACTTCAAAAGAATACAACATACGAAGCAGCGTCCGCGAATCCAGCCCGGCGGCCGGGTGTTTCGCTTCTCTCTGGGAACACAAATCAGATTGTATGCGTTGTGATGGATATGGAGATCCGGGAGAGCGTCGTCATCGGCGCAGGCCAAGCGGGGCTCTCTGCCTCCTATCATTTGTCTCGATTAGGGATTGATCACATCGTCCTCGATGCGAACGATCGACCGGGCGGCGCCTGGCAGCATCGGTGGGATGCGCTCACAATGACGGATGTACACGGCGTCGCCGAGCTCCCTGACTCCGTGGCGCCAGCGCGCAACTCGGCGCGTGCAAACATCGCTGTGCCAGCATCCTTCGCCGAGTATGAAAACGCACATGATCTTCCTGTCTTGAGGCCCGTGAAAGTGGACCGGGTCGGAGACGAGGACGGCCTCCTCATCGTGCGATCCGGACAGCGCGAATGGCGTACCCGCACGCTTGTCAACGCGACGGGCACCTGGACCCAGCCATTTATGCCGCATTACCCCGGCATGGAGACGTTCATCGGCGAGCAATTGCATACCGTTGATTACCCCGGTCCAGAGCACTTCCTCGGTAAGCGCGTGCTCGTCGTTGGCGGCGGAGCATCCGCAGTGCAGTTCCTTGGTGCCCTCGCTCCGATCACTGACACACTCTGGGTCACTCGCCGTGAGCCCATCTGGCGTGACGATGACTTCACATCCGAGGCGGGCGCTGCCGCCGTCGCTTTGGTCGAGCAACGCGTTGCGCAGGGATTGCCGCCACAGAGCGTTGTCAGCGTCACCGGGCTCATACTGCGTCCGCAAGAACGCGAGGCTGAGCGGCTTGGCGCATATGCCGACCGCCGCGGGATGTTTCAGAGGATTGAAGCAGACGGAGTGCGCTGGGCTGATGGCTCATTCGAACAGGTGGACGTGATCCTGTGGGCGACCGGCTTTCGCCCGGCGATCGGCCATCTTGGTCCGCTTCATTTGCGCAGCGACGCCGGTGGCATCCAACTCGATCGGAACGGGAGAGGGACAACAGCGGTAAAGGATCCGCGGATCCAACTTGTGGGTTACGGACCATCCGCGAGCACGATCGGCGGGAACCGGGCCGGCCGCACCGCAGCAAAGGGCGTCCGGCGGGCACTCGAGCGAGCCAGCATCACCAGCGGTTAAGTACGTCCTCGGCCCATCCTTCAAGCCCGTCGACCTTCACACGGATACCCGCATCGTCGCGGACCCATCCGGACCAGGTGCCGAACAGCTGATCGGTGCGGGTGGAGATCACGAGCACGTTCGTGCGCGAGTGCTTGTTGTAAAACGGTGTGAAGGTCAGATCGGCTCGCTCACCGTGGATGTGCCAAGGCCTCAACCAGTCATCTGAGTCGAAATCCCAGACAAGCTCTTCGCTGATTTTCGACAGGTTGCCATCGACGACGACCGCATTCTCTGTCGCGCCGGAGCCGTCCGTCCACTTCGATCCCAACTGCAGACCGATCACACGACCATCGACGTTTCCGCTGCCGGCAGCCCAGTTCCACCCGACCTGGTAAGGCCACCGTCCGCGGCCGTGATCGAGCACCGCCCAGCTACCCGCCGGCACATCGAAGGTCGCCTCATCGATTGTGAGCGTGCCGTGTGCCGGCCGGGCGACGTCCTTCACCGTGTACTGAAAATGGCGGATGCTGTCGCCGCGGCGCCACGGAACGACAACGCCCATTGACTCATGACCAGCTGGCCGTTGCGCCGTGATGTCGAAGGAAACTCGCGGGGCCGTGCCGCGCAGCCGCGTGCCGCCGACGATCTCCTCGATGTCGATGTTCACTTTGCCCGTGCGCGCCCGCGCTGGCCCGTCGCCGAGTGAGGCAGGCAGCGTCGCACTGCGACGGCCGGGGGAGAGCACGGTCGTGTCGATCGCTTCACCGGTGGCCCGATCGAAGACCCACACGGAGTGCAGCGAGAGATAATCAATGCATGAAACCGTGAGCGCGACGATGTGCGTCGGCGTCATGACGCCCCAATATTCCCAGCGCTTGTTTCGACCCCAGTGCCCACGGGCTGGAATGCCCGACGTGTCGTGCAGCGGCGTGCGCGTCCAGCCGAGCGCCGCCGGATTCAGCTCTCCGTTTTCGCCCGTGAGTGACACGGGCTCGGTGATTTCGCGTTCGAACATCTCGTGATTCTATGCCGGAGTGGGTAGCGTGAAGACATGTCACGCATCATCGTCTTCGGCGGCCACGGCCGCATTGCACTTCTGCTCGCTCCGCTGCTTGTCAAAGGCGGTGACGAGGTCACTGCGGTGATCCGCAACCCCGACCATGTCGCCGATGTCGAAGCTACGGGCGCGACGGCGCTTCTGGCCGATGTCGAAGCAATGGATACTGAATCGCTCGCCGCGATCATCCGCGGACACGATGCGATCGTGTGGTCTGCTGGTGCGGGTGGAGGCTCGCCGGAGCGCACCTACGCCGTCGACCGAGACGCCGCGATCCGCACGATGGATGCTGCGCAGATGGCCGATGTCGCACGGTACATCATGGTGTCCTGGCTCGGATCCGTTGCGGATCACGGTGTCCCGGAGGACGACTCGTTCTTTGCCTACGCTGATGCGAAATGGGCGGCGGATGAGTACCTGCGCGGAACCGATCTGGAAGGCACAATCCTCGGCCCGGGCGCGCTCACCTTCGACGAACCGACCGGCCGGATTGAGCTGGATGCTCCCGATCGCGGTGCAGTGTCGCGCGCAGACGTCGCCGCAGTCATCGCCGCGACGGTGCATGAGCCACTGACGATCGGTCGCACTGTGCGATTCGGGAACGGCACAGCAGAAACTTCTGAGCCGATCGCGGACGCGCTCGCACGCTGAGTGGGTCCCGTGTCTCTACGGGTGCTTTGAAGGCTGTGCACAGAGGATCACGAGGGCAATCCCGCCGAGGGGCACGAGGCTGAGGAAGATCCAGGCCCAATAGAATCCGGCATCCCTGAGGCGACGCACCGTGACGGCGAGCGACGGCACCAGCGCCGCCATCCCCAACACCCACAGTGCGAGTCCTGCGAGCAGGCCCAGGACGGGGATCCAGACCACGAACATCACCGCGATGACGGCGAGAATCATGGCGAGTTGGGCGTACCAGAACTCCGGACGGCCAGCACGGCCGTCGAATTTCGCATACTTCTGGATGCAGACGCGAACTGCGTCGACCATATTCTGCACGAAGGGGCGTGAGTCCACTGGCCCTCGCCAGACGCCGACCGGAGCGGGCATTCCCATCGCATTCTGCGGGTAGAGGACCATCGGTGCGGCCGGTTGCGCGTTCACCGTGGCGAGCGCCGCCGTGGGCATAGCAGGTTGTGGCGCTGCGGCGTTGGGCGCGGGCCGTGTGTGCGAAGTCCAGGCGTGGCCATCCCAGTAGCGCAGAAACTGACCTCCGGACGGATCCGGGTACCAGTTCGCGGGATGAGCATGGGATGTCGACATATGATTCCTCCGGCATACATTCAAACATGCCGTGGGTCGGCGTTGCGCCGTAGGGTGGGCTCATGCGCCGCTCGCTCCCAATATTGCTTTCCGGTGCGTTGGTGGTGGGGATCGCATTCATGCCGATCGGTTCAGCCACAGCGGGAAACCGTCCGCTGCTCGTCGAGCCGGCGCCAGGCAAAGGACCCGCTGGTCAGGCGGCGCAATTGGTTGCCGAGATGACGACGAGTGAACAGGCCGCGAGCATCGTGATGGGGCACATCCCCACGACCGATGCTGCGGCGCTGTCGGCGTATATGACGGATGACTCGCTCGGTGGCTTCATCCTCATGGGAGCCAATGTGCCGAGCACAGAAGACGGCCTCCGCGGCATCACTGACGCGCTCAAGAGCGATCCGGCGCTGCCACCGCTTATCGCGATCGACCAAGAGGGTGGTTATGTCTCACGGCTGCCTTGGGACGACTTCCCGGCGTCATCCACGCTCAAAGATCGCTCGGTCGTTGACACCTCGACCGCATTCGCCGCGCGAGGAGCGCTCGTTGCACGCGGCGGTGCGAACGTGAACTTCGGCATCGTTGCCGATACCACCGCCGATCGCTCGTCCTTCATATTTGGTCGCTCGCTCGGTGCAGATCCGAAGGGAGCGGCAGAACGGGTGGGCGCCGCGGTTGCCGCAGAAGAACAATTCGTGGCTTCGACACTCAAGCACTTTCCCGGGCACGGCGCAGCACCGGGCGATTCCCATCAGCTGATCCCGAGCACCGAGCTGACATTCGAGCAGTGGCGGCAGGCCGACGCGCTGCCCTTCGTCGCAGGCATCGATGCGGGTGCATCACTTCTGATGTTCGGGCACCTCGCGTACACCTCTGTCGACCCCGCGCCGGCCTCATTGTCGTCACGATGGCATGAGATCGCACGCGAAGACCTCGGTTTTGACGGAGTGATGGTCACCGATGATCTGGGGATGCTGCTGTCCACCGGGCTGAAAGAGTACGCCGATCCGGTGACCAACGCCGTCACTGCCGTCGCGGCGGGCAACGATCTGGTGCTGATGATCGTGCATTCGACACCAGAGACAGCGGCTCAGCTGACTGCAGGGATCACTGCGGCCGTCGACGCGGGAACGCTACCCGCCGAGAGACTTCAAGAGGCCGCAGAGCGCGTCATGACGCTGCGACTTGAGCTGGCAGCATCCAGCGCCGTCTGGGCCACGTGCCCGGCCTGCGATCCGGCGTCCTGACTGCGTTCACCGAGCCACGCTGTCAGCAACTGCTGGCGTAGCTCATTGCCTCGCTCAGCGAAGCCTCGTTGCCGCCGTACGTACTCCGCTTTGCCTTCTGGTGTCTCGATCGGCACAGGAACAACGCCCCAGTCGCTGAGATCATAGGGAGCTGCTTCCATGTCGAGCAGGCGAATATCGCGGGCCAATTCGAAGGTGTCAAGCAATAACTCCCCCGGAATCAACGGCCCAAGCTTCATCGCCCATTTATAGACGTCCATGCCCGCATGAAGACATCCGGGCTGTTCGCGCTCTGGCTGAGTCGCACGGTCAAGCGGCTGGTTGCGCGGAACAGCCTCGGGGGTGAAGAAGCGGAACGCGTCGTAGTGCGTGCAGCGCAGCTCGTGCGCATCAACGACAGCATCGGTGCCCGCCTGCCCGAGCCGCAAGGATGCGCCGTGGCGGTGTTCGTCATCGCGATAGACCATCGCCCATTCGTGCAGACCAAAGCAGCCGAACTGGCCGGGACGTGCGGCGGTACGGCGCAGCATCCGCTCGACGAGATCAGCGAATGCGGACTTCTCGCTCGCGAAGACGGCCGCATCGGGGACGGCAGAATTTGGCGTCGAGCCGGGGGAGTACCAGCGCCAGGCGAGCCGTTCGGCAGCGTCTTCTAACTCGACACCCGCTCCGGGATGCCAGCGGCGCAGCCGCGCCGGCGCATAGGAATAGTAGGTGAAGAGGAAGTCCCAGACCGGATGCTTTTCCGCCCGAGATGCTCTCTCGCGATGTGCAGCCGTGAGGGAATCCGCGCGTTCGTGATGCGCGTGCTCGCGCTGTTCCCAGGTGGAACGATCCAGAACGGTGGACATAAGTTAGTGCAAGATGCCAGCGTTAGTGAGGCGTTCTCGCAGTGCTGCGCCATCGGAGGCCTCGACCCACGGCGCTACATCGTCAGAGTGCGTATTCGGTGAGTCGGTGCGGCCACCAGCGAGCATTGCCTCTGTGGTCGACAGCCGCCGGATAGCGACGCCAGCGACCGAGTCAGGGTGTTGCTCCATGAATTCGGTGTAGATCGCCTCGTCATGCTGGCCATCATCGCCGATAAGCAGCCACCTCACGTGCGGAAACTCCACGGCGAGGCGGCGCAGGTTGGTGAGCTTGTGTTCGCGACCGCTACGGAACCAGCGATCGTGCGTGGGGCCCCAATCGGTGAGCAGCATCGATCCGGAAGGAAACAGGTGTCGGCTGAGGAATCGCTTCAGCGTCGGCGCCACGTTCCACGCGCCGGTGGAGAGATAGATCATGGGTGCCCCAGGATGCTGGCGCACCAGTTGCTCAAGCAACACGGCCATTCCCGGCACGGGGAGGCGCGCGTGCTCATCAACGACGAAAGAGTTCCAGGCGGCGATGAACGGCCGGGGAAGAGCGGTCACCATGACGGTGTCGTCGACATCTGAAAGGACGCCAAAGTCAACTTCGTCGCCGACGATGAATGCGGTGGCGTCGATGGGGGTCTGTCCTTCCACCGACATCGTGAGGTTCTGCCATCCAGACTCAAGTTCAGCGTCGATGACGGTGTCGATGACGCCGCCGCGATCAGCGACGACCTCGTGTGTACGGCCGCCGACGGTCACCGAGACGGTTGCGAAGCTCACAGGGATGCCAACGAAGCTGCGCCAACCGCGCACGCTCGCGTACTCGCCAGTCTCGGTACGACGCTGCGGAGGCACGATCAGCACCCGACCTACGACGCGAACCCAGCCGCTTCCGCCGTAGCCCGCGAAGGGCAACACCGTCGCGGTGCGGCCCTTGCGACGTGCACGCTTTTCACGCCAGATATGCAGGCGGTGCTCCAGGCGGGCGAACCAGTGGATTCTGGTCTTGTCTTCAGGCATCGCCTTAGTCTTTCATGCCGGGGGCTCATCCTCGCCCTCGGGCGTGGGGTGCATGTGCCGACTTTCCCAACGGGTGAGCAGTTTCTTACCGACAAACGCCAGTAGCAGGAAGAGCACAATGATGCCGACGAACACATAACCCGCGAAGTGCACTTTGTCGACGAGTTCACGAAAACTTCCGGCCGCGAGCGAGGTCACAGTGACATACGCCGTTGCCCAGATGAGGCATGCGGGGGCGGTCCAGGCGAGGAAACGGCGGTAAGAATAGGAACTCATTCCGACGGTGAGCGGAACGAGCGAGTGGAGCACAGGGAGGAAACGGGAGAGGAAAATCGCGATGCCACCGCGCCGCTGTAGATATCGCTCGGCGCGTTCCCACTGCTTCTCACCGATTTTCTGACCGGCCCAGGAGCGACGGATGCGTGGTCCCAGCCAGTGGCCGAGCCAGAATCCGACGCTCTCGCCAATCAGAGACCCGATCACCACCGCGATCACCATCGCGATGGTCTGTCCTGGTCCTTCGACGCCGATCGACGCAATGATCACAATTGTGTCGCCGGGGACGACAAGTCCGATCAGAATGCTGGTTTCCAGCATGACCGCGATCCCCGCGATGAGTGTGCGCGCGACGGGGTCGACGGCCTGCACGGCGTCGAGAATCCACAGCAGGAAGTCGTCCACGCACACGACAATACGGGTTGCGGCACGGCCTACGCTGAGAAGGTGCCAGACCGCTCGCCACTCGTCCTGCGCCGTACAGATGCGGAGATCGACGTTGTGGGTGCGTTCCGCGCTCTGGCGTCGCGTCACGAAGACGTGTTTTGGTTGGATGCGGGCGACCGGACGACCGATGGCTGGAGCGTGCTCGGAGTGGGCGAGCGGGATGCTCGGGGGCCAGGTCATGTGCGGCTCGATGCTGGTTCGAGTGCCGCTGCGGGTGCTGCTGCGGGTGCGCGCGGTGAGGAGCCCCCATTTCGCGGTGGCTGGGTCGGTTGGCTGGACTATGACTCCGGCGCGGTGACCGCCGGGGCGCCTGCCGCTTCTTCCGAAACGGGACCTGCATGGCTGTGGGTTACTGCCGCGATCGCCGTTGACCATGCCACGGGTGCGGTGTGGGAAATGGGGCAGTGGCCTCGCGGGCCGTTGAGCGAGCCCTTCGGCGGGTCAGAGGGAGACGAATCGCCCACTCCCATCGCAGCATCCGCTCGTAACACGCCCACCGAATATGCCGCGCTCATCGAACGCGCCCGCGAAACGATTCGCGCCGGCGACGCTTACCAACTGTGCCTGACGACACGTTTTGAGGTCGCGGGCAGACACGATCCGATCGGAACCTATCTTCGTCTGCGCGCGGCGACGCCCGCACATCACGGTGGCTTCGTGCGAATTGGAGATCGTGCACTGCTGAGCGCGAGTCCTGAGACGTTCCTGCACGCGGAAGGCGGCAGCATCCGTACGCGCCCCATCAAGGGCACCCGGCCACGCGGCGCTGATGCGGCATCCGATGCGGCCCTTGCCGCCGAACTTGTCGCGAGCCCGAAAGAGCGAGCAGAGAACGTCATGATCGTCGACCTCATGCGCAACGATCTCTCCCGTGTGTGCGCACCGGGAACAGTTCGTGTGGAGGGGCTCTGGGAAGTCGAGACCTATCCGGCCGTGCATCAGCTCGTCAGCACGGTCAGCGGCACGGCTGTGGAAGGACTGACAGTTCGCGAACTCTGGGGTGCGACCTTCCCCGCCGGAAGCATGACCGGCGCTCCTAAGCTGTCAGCGATGACGGTGCTGCACGAGCTAGAAAGTGCAGCCCCACGGGGCGTGTATAGCGGATGCTTCGGCTATGTCGGCGTCGATGGAACGCTCGATCTCGCGATGGTGATCCGCAGCATTGTGATGGATGCGGAGCGGGCCGTCGTCGGCGCTGGTGGGGGGATCACCTGGGGTTCTGTCGCGAGCGAGGAGGTCGATGAAGTCGCCACGAAGGCTCGCGCACCACTTGCCGCCCTGGAAGCTGAACTTCCGGATGCCTGGCGCCGCTAGTCATCCGATATCCTGGAAGTTCCTGACTTTTGTGCAGTCCGCTTCGATGTGATTGGCCGTTCGTTGTCTGAAAACCTGTCGTCTTCTGTAGAGTCCGCCGACGAATCGTTGTCGGTGCACGCCATTCAAGCTAAGTGGCAGGAGTACTGGGCAGCCAACGACACCTTCCTCGCTGGCGGCGTGGAAGACACGCGGCCGCGTAAGTTCGTCCTGGCGATGTTCCCGTATCCCTCTGGCGATCTGCACATGGGCCACGCCGAGAACTACCTTTACTCCGATATCGTGGCGCGCTTCTGGCGTCACCGCGGACACAACGTTCTCAATCCCATCGGATGGGACTCCTTCGGCCTGCCCGCAGAGAATGCTGCCATCCGGCGCGGCGCTGACCCGCGGGAGTGGACCTACCAGAACATCGATCAGCAGAAGCAGGGCTTTAAGGCTTACGGTGTCTCGTTCGACTGGTCGCGTGAACTGCACACCTCTGACCCCGAGTACTACCACTGGAATCAGTGGCTGTTCCTGCAGCTGCACGAGCGGGGCCTGGCATACCGCAAAAAGAGCCCGGTGAACTGGTGCCCGAACGACCAGACTGTGCTGGCAAACGAGCAGGTCGTTGATGGGCGCTGTGAGCGCTGCGGCGCCGAGGTCATCAAGAAGAAGCTGACGCAGTGGTACTTCAAGATCACTGACTACGCCGACCGGCTGCTCGATGACTTGAATCAGCTGGAAGGTCGCTGGCCGCACAAGGTGCTGCAGATGCAGCGCAACTGGATCGGTCGCTCCGTCGGTGCCGACGTTGACTTCCGCATTGAGGGTCGCGAAGAGCCGGTGACGGTCTTCTCCACGCGCCCAGACACCCTGCACGGCGCGACCTTCTTCGTTGTTGCTCCGGATGCCGATCTGGCTTCCGAGCTGGTGGCGGATGCACCCGCTGAAGTGCAGGAGCGCTTTGGTGTCTATCTTTCAGAGGTGCAGAAGACGACGGACATTGACCGTCAGTCCACAGACCGGCCGAAGACCGGTGTGTTCCTCGAGCGTTATGCCATCAACCCGGTCAACGGCGAGAAGATGCCGATCTGGGCTGCGGATTACGTGCTGGCCGACTACGGCCACGGCGCGGTCATGGCCGTGCCGGCGCACGACCAGCGCGACCTCGACTTTGCTCGAGCGTTCGACCTTCCGGTCAAGGTTGTTGTCGACACCACCGCACCGATCACCGGCGCGATGCCCGTCATTGAGATTGATGATGAAGGCGTGCCAATTGATACCGGCGCGGCGCTGGATGAGCAGCATCCATCGACCACCGGCGTCGCCCTGACGGGCGATGGCCGCATGATCAACTCAGACGAGTTGAACGGTCTGTCCAAGCGCCACGCAATCGCACGGGTGCTCGAGCAATTGCAGGCACGGGGCACCGGCCGCGCGGCAAAGAACTACCGCCTTCGTGACTGGTTGATCTCACGCCAGCGCTTCTGGGGCACACCCATTCCGATGCTGCATCACGAGGATGGCAGCGTCACGCCGGTTCCCGAAGCTCAGCTGCCGGTGAAGCTCCCGAGCGTCGATGGTCTCGATCTCTCGCCTCGCGGCGCGTCGCCCCTGGGTGCTGCCGAGTCGTGGGTTCGCACAGTTGACCCCGTGAGCGGGGATCCGGTGCTGCGCGACCCCGACACCATGGACACGTTCGTCGATAGTTCCTGGTACTTCCTGCGATTCCTCTCGCCGAACAGCGATCAGTTCGCATTCGATCCGGCAGAAGCAGCGCGCTGGGCACCGGTCGACAGCTACGTCGGCGGCGTCGAGCACGCCATCTTGCACCTGCTGTATGCGCGATTTATCACCAAGGTTCTGTTCGACATCGGTCTGATCGATTTCACCGAGCCGTTCAGCAGCCTGATCAACCAGGGCATGGTCATCCTTGACGGCGCGAAGATGTCGAAGAGCAAGGGCAACCTGGTGCTCTTCCAAGAAGAACTAGACAAACACGGCGCTGACGCACTGCGGGTTGGTCTCGCCTTCGCCGGCCCGGTGGAAGACGACAAGGACTGGGCCGATGTCTCCACTACAGGAGCCCAGAAGTTCTTGGCGCGTGCAATGCGGTTGAGCCACGAAGTGTCGAGCCCGGTTGATGTGCTCTTCAAGGGCGGCAACGCGGCGCTGCGCCGCGGTACGCACCACTTGTTGGCCGAGGCGCCGGCGCTTGTGGAGCAAACGAAGTTCAACGTGCTTGTTGCGCGGCTGATGGAGCTGGCGAACCTCACCCGCAAGACGATCGATTCTGGAGCGGGCGCGGGTGACCCTGCCGTTCGTGAAGCAGTAGAAACCATCGCCGTGATGCTCGACCTCATCGCCCCGCACACCGCGGAGGAAATGTGGGAGGCACTGGGCCACGAGCCATCTGTGGGACTCGTGACCTGGCGTCAAGCTGATCCTGCGCTACTCATTGAAGACACGATCACCGCCGTCGTACAGGTCGGCGGCAAGGTGCGCGCACAGCTTGAGGTGTCGACCAAGATCAGCGAGGAAGAGCTTGAGGCACTCGCGCGTGCTGATGAGCGCGTCATCCGTGCGATCGGTGACAAAGAGATCATGAAAGTGATCGTCCGCGCGCCGAAGATCGTCAGCTTCGCCGTCAAGGGGTAGGTGCTGCTGTCGGCCCTGCCGATGTCTGCCCTGCCGTCGTCTGCCCTGCCGCCGTCGGCGACGCCGAAAACAGGACATAGCGCCCAGAACAGGACATTTCCCACGGATTCTCCTGATCTGGGCGCTTTCTCCTGATCTCTGGCTGGGCCGCGGACCGACAAAGCTGCCGCGCGTCGCGGCCGGCCGCGCAGCCGACTTCTTCTGCACAAAGGACGCTGACGCGAGCCTGTGCACGGATGCTGTTATTCCGGCATCGGGCGGCAGAGGAGTCGGCCTAGCGTAGCGGGGTGTCAGTGACTGAAACGGCGTCCGCCGCCCCGGCGCGATCTCGCCTCCGGCTGAGTATCGGCGCAGCTGTCGTGCTCGGCCTCGTTGTGCTGTCAGCGGCAGTCGGACTCGGAATTATGCGCGGGCAAGCCCAGCCCGTGCAGAGCGTACCTGTTGACGCATCGGCAGAGGAAGGCATCGCGAGCGGCGAGCTGTACGTGCATGTGCTCGGACAGGTCGAGACCCCGGGCCTTTACGTGCTCGACATCGATGCCAGAGTTGTTGACGCACTAGCAGCGGCCGGCGGTACCCTCGACGACGCCGATTTGCAGGCGGTGAATCTTGCCCGGCCACTGAGCGACGGCGAGCAGTTGGTCGTTCCGATCATCGGTGCGGCAGCCGAGGACGACGGTGCATCATCTGCCGGTGATGGCCTCGTCGATCTCAACAACGCCGATCAGGCAGAGCTGGAAACGCTCCCCGGCATTGGACCGGCACTCGCACAACGGATCATCACGTGGCGTGACGAGAACGGGCGCTTCAACTCGGTCGACGATCTGCTCGTTGTGTCGGGTATCGGCGACAAGGTGCTGGCCGGGATGAAAGACCTGGTGCGCGTGTGATGAACAGCACACGGGTACGTGATCTGAGACTCGTCCCGCTGGCGCTGACGGTGTGGGGCACAGCGCTCGGTTGTGTGTTCTTCCCTGCAATCGCCTGGTGGATCGTTGCGATCGGCGTTGCCGTGGGGCTGGGAATCCTCGCGCTAATCGTGCAGTCCAAAAGGCGCCGTCGCGGCGGGCTTCTTGTCGTCATTGCTCTGGCTGCGGTGGCAACAGCGATGACGGCGGGTTTCTCGATTCCGCAGCGCGACGCGGCCGCCGAGTGGGACGGACGCGTCGTCGAGGTGCTGGGGGAGGTGGCATCCTCAGCATCGACCGGCAGCGACGGTCGGTTGTGGTTTGACGTGCAGACGCGTGCGGTGGGAGCATCCGGCGCTTCTGAGCCTCTTGCCGTGCCGATGCGCGTCGGCACGGAGCGGATACCGGGCCTCGATCTAGGAGCGATCATCCGGGTGACGGGCCAGACCAGCGTGACGGACCCTGGCGAACGCGCAGCGCTCGTCTTGTTCGGAAACAACGTCGAGGTTGTGATCCCGGCGCAGGGCGTCTTCGGCGTTGCCGCGCACACGAGAGAAGAGTTCGTGAAGCGCGCGACAGGGCTGCCGGAACCGGGAGCCGGGCTGCTGCCAGGACTCGCTGTCGGCGACACGCGGGCTGTATCGGAAGAGCTCAATGCGGCGATGCTGACGTCGGGACTCAGCCACCTCACTGCGGTCTCCGGAGCGAACTGCGCCATCGTCGTCGGCGCGGTGTTCTGGCTGGTGGCGCTGTGCGGCGGAGGTCGGATGCTGAGAATAACTCTCGCAATGACGGCACTTGCGGCCTTCGTCGTGCTGGTCACACCCGAGCCGAGCGTAATCCGCGCGGCAACGATGGCAGGGCTGGCGATGTTGACTCTGATGTGCGGCCGGCCCAGTGCGGGAGTGGGGGTGCTGTGTCTCGCGGTGGTCGGCATTCTCGTCGCGGATCCGTGGCTTGCGGCGACGCCTGGCTTTGCGCTGTCTGCGGCGGCCACAGGGGCGCTGATTGTGCTGGCTCCGCCCCTCACCCGCGGGCTTGAGCGATGGATGCCGCTGCCATTGGCGCTCGCACTTGCGATCCCGCTCGCCGCTCAGTTGGGGTGTGGTCCGATCATCGCGCTGTTCTCAGAACAGCAGTCGCTCATCGGAGTTGCTGCGAACATTCTGGCTGCTCCTGCGGCGCCTATTGCCACGGTGATCGGGTTGCTGGCGTGTCTGGCCGCACCCATTCCTGCGCTGGCAGATTTGCTCGCGGCATCCGCTTGGCTGCCTGCCGCATGGATTTCGACGACGGCGACGATAACGGCGGACCTGCCCGGTGCGCAGATCCTCGTCGTTCCTGGAATCGGTATGGCCGTGTTGGTCGCAGTACTGAGCGTCGCACTTGGCGTTGTGCTGTGCGGAACGACGCGGGTGCACAACCGTTGGGTGCGAATCGGATCGGTGATCGTGCTGCTCGTCGCCGTGGCGTTGACAGGGGCACGAGCGCTACTGGCGGGCCCGCTGGCGGTCATGACCGTGCCAGAGGGCTGGTCAATCGCGGCATGCGATGTCGGACAGGGCGATGCGCTCGTCGTGCGCTCAGAAGGCCAGATAGCGCTGATCGACACGGGAATAGACCCTGACCTGCTCACCAGTTGCTTAAATTCGCTCTCGATTGATCGCATCACCATGCTGGTTCTCACGCACTTCGATGCAGATCACGTGGGGGCGGTACCCGCGATCATTGGCCGCGTCGATGCGGTGCTGCACGGCCCCGTTGACACACCGGAGGATCAGCGGCTGCTGGACGCATTGGCCACCGAAGGTGCAAGTCTTTCGCTCGCATCAACAGGCCTGCACGGGATGCTGGGCTCGGCGGCCTGGGATGTGCTGTGGCCGCGTAAGGACTCGGCGGCTTTCCCTGCGGGTAACGACGCGAGCGTCGTGGTGGAATTCGCCGGGGGAGAAGTGCCACGTTCGCTTTTTCTCGGAGATCTTTCCGAAGTCCCACAGCGGATGCTGAGTGCACAGTTGCAGGGAACGTACGCGGTTGTGAAAGTCGCTCACCACGGCAGTGCCGATCAGGATCCGGGTCTCTATGAGCGATTGCAGCCCGCTGTAGCGGTTTTTAGCGCTGGAGTGGACAACGACTACGGTCATCCACGAACAGACACGCTAGCGCTGCTGGAAGCAGCCGGGGCCCAATCGCTGCGCACCGACTTGCAGGGCAGAATTCTTATTGGTGCGGCTGATGGCAAATTGACGGTGTGGACGGAGCGCGCAGAGGATCCTGGAAGCACGGCTGATGTCGATGACCCCGGGTAGGCTCGTCTCATGGCCGCTCCTCGTTCCTCAGCCCGTGGCGGCGCGAAAGCAACGAAGATTCCGCAGGTCTCCTGGCGAGAGCCTCGACCTGCTCCCGTCGTCCTGGTCTTCGGGCCCGAAGAGGTATGCGCAGAGCGGGCGATCGCTGGCGTCCGCGATTATCTGCGTGCAGAAGATCCGGCACTCGAGATCAGCGATGTGCGCGCTGACGACTACGCGCCAGGAACTCTGCTGTCGATGACCTCACCGTCGTTGTTCGGCGAGCCGCGGCTCGTGCGAGCGTCCGGCGTTGAGAAATGTACTGACGCATTTTTGAAAGAGGCGGTTTCTTACCTCGAGCAACCGCAAGAAGGTGCCACCGTCGTGCTGCGCCACACAGGCGCGAGCGTGCGCGGCAAGAAACTCCTTGACGCGCTGCGCGGAGGAACTGGCGGCGGTATCGAGATCGCTTGCCCTACTATCAAGCGCGACTCAGACCGGGTTGATTTCGCTGCGGGAGAGTTCACCGCGGCCCGCAAGCGCATCGCCCCGCAGGCACTGCGCGCCCTAGTCTCCGCTTTCGCCGACGACCTCACTGAGCTCTCCGCCGCGTGCCAGCAGCTGATCCGCGATGTCGAGGGCGACGTCACCGAAGACGCGGTCACGAAGTACTACGGCGGTAGGGTCGAAGTTTCCGCTTTCGTCGTGGCTGACACCGCGATTGCCGGTCGCTACGGCGAGGCGCTCATCGCGCTACGCCACGCACTCGACTCTGGTGCTGATCCCGTGCCGATGGTGGCAGCGTTCGCGATGAAGTTGCGAACAATGGCGCGCGTTGCTGGCCAGCGGGAGCCGAGCAAAAGCCTGGCCCAGCGCCTCGGTATGAAGGACTGGCAGGTCGACCGCGCACGGCGCGATCTGAACGGCTGGAACGAACGTTCTCTCGGCCTCGCGATCCAGGCCACTGCCAGGGCGGATGCCGAGGTCAAGGGTGCTGCGCGCGACCCCATCTTTGCGCTGGAGCGTATGGTGACCGTCATCGCCACGCGTGCCCCGTTCGGCGAGTAGCACGTTCGCCTGGCGCTTCGGTAAGTGCGCCGTCCTGCTCACGCCCGTCTCGGAGTACACATGTCTGCCGAAAGGTACGAACGGGGACCACCCCACGGAGTTTCGGCATACGTCCGTAGATTTCGACCTACAGGTGTACGTGGCGATGGTGATGGCGATGGCGATGGTGACTGCAGCGGCACCGGTGATGCGGGAGTACTGCCACGGGCACCAACGAAGAAAGCCCGCCCCGCGAACGGGACGGGCTTTAGAAATCTTCAGCTCAGAGAGCAGCGACCTGCTTCGCGAGCGAGGACTTGCGGTTCGCAGCCTGGTTCTCGTGGAGAACGCCCTTGCTGACGGCCTTGTCGAGCTTCTTCGACGCGACCTTCAGCGTTGCTGCAGCGGCAGCCTTGTCGCCGGTGGCGATAGCCTCGCGGGTGCTGCGGACGACGGTCTTCAGCTCGCTTTTGACGGTCTTGTTGCGCGCCTGAGCCTTCTCGTTGGTCTTGTTGCGCTTGATCTGCGACTTGATGTTTGCCACGCGTGGAAACTTTCGTTCAGGGATGGATGGGATATGCCGACAGCAGAAGAGGGCTGCTATTCGACGTTCGTGAGGGATAAACCCACACGCAAGCCAAGAACCAACTCTACCAGGTTTATGCAGTAGCTCTTGCGCGCCGCTGGCGCGGCGTCGCAGTGATGGGGCAAGCTGGGCGCACCCGACGCGAAGGAGCGTGCGATGACGGATGCCGCGACCGGCCCACTTGCTGTCCCACCCGGTATGCGGTGGTCGGCGGCGACAGCGGCCTTTCAGATAGAGGGTGCGCGATCCGCAGGAGGTCGCGGCCGATCAATCTGGGACGATTTCGTTGACACCCCCGGGCGCATAAAAGACGAATCGACGGCAGAGCCGGGACCGGACAGCTATCACCGCAGCTCCGAGGATGTCGCGCTCCTCCAACGGCTCGGGGTCGATCGCTACCGCTTCTCGATTTCGTGGGTGCGCGTGCAACCCGACGGCAAAGGAGGGCCGAATCGCGAGGGCCTTGCCTTCTACGATCGGCTTGTCGATGATCTCCTTGCGGTCGGGATCACGCCTTTCCCGACGCTCTACCACTGGGATCTGC
Source organism: Microbacterium sp. (assembly GCA_003524435.1). Taxonomy (GTDB): domain Bacteria; phylum Actinomycetota; class Actinomycetes; order Actinomycetales; family Microbacteriaceae; genus Microbacterium. The sequence goes on along the minus strand of DQHP01000040.1, from coordinate 65,853 downwards.
CTTCCACCCTCGAAGCAGCCGGTGGTTGGCTGGCGCGCGAGACCGTTGACAGATTCGCTGCGTACACAGAGATCGTTGCCGAGGCGCTCGGGGACCGGGTACGCCACTGGTACACGATCAACGAGCCGGTGTCGACGGTGCTACAGGGCTACGCCATCGGTGAGCTCGCCCCAGGGCGGCAACTTCTGTTCGACTCGTTGCCGGCCGTGCATCACCAACTGCTCGCCCATGGCCGAGCAGCGGCTGTCCTGCGCGGACACGGCGCGGAGACAGTGGGAATCGCGAATAATCACACCTGGGTATTGCCCGCGAGCGGCAGCGAGGCTGATCAGACGGCCGCATACATCTACGACCTCATCCATAATCGCCTCTTTGCGGACCCTGTGCTCATTGGTGCGTATCCAGACCTCAGTGCGCTGGGAGTCGAACTGCCGGTACAGGACGGAGACATGGGCGTGATCTCGGCAGCATCCGACTTCTACGGAGTGAATTTCTACAACCCCACAACGATCGCCGCCGCACCGGAGGGCTCGCCAGTTCCCTTCCTTCAGGTGCCGACACCCGACGTCGAGCACACTGGTTTCGGTGACCTCTGGCCGATCCAGCCGTCCGCCTTGACCGCCTTCCTGCAGGACGCGAAAGACAGATACGGCGATCACCTTCCGCCGATCATTCTCGGCGAGAACGGTGCGTCTTTTCCTGAACCAGACCGGGTGGAGGGGCCTCTCGATGATCGCGAGCGCATCGCGTATCTTGCGGGTCATATTGCGGCGGTTGCGGACGCTGTGGACAAGGGCGTCAGAGTCGATGAGTACACCGTATGGAGCCTGATCGACAACTTCGAGTGGGCGGATGGTTTTACCCAGCGATTCGGGCTCGTGCATGTCGACCATGAGACGTCACTGCGCACGCCGAAAGCTTCGTTCGAGTGGTACCGAGACCTCATCGCGGCGGCACGATCATGACTCAATCGCAAGATACGGGCGGACGCGTGGGAGCCGGATGGCTGACGCTTTTTGCCCTCGCCTGGCTAGCGATTTGGACGGTGCAGCTCACCCCGGTACAGCTGTTGCTTCCGTTGCAACTGGACACTCCGGGCGGAAAGAGCGACTGGATTACCGGAGTAATTTGGTCGGGACTCATCCTGTCCATTGGCGGCATTGCCGGCGTAATCGCTGGTCCCTTGGCAGGCATGCTCTCTGACCGCACATCATCACGTTGGGGCAGACGGCGCCCCTGGGCAATCGGCGGCTCGCTGCTCACCGCGGTCTCTCTGTTGCTGACCGGAAGCGCGAGCGAACCGTTGAGCGTGGGAGCAGCTTGGGTGGGTGTCTCCATCGGAATCGCTGTCGTCTCAGCCGCACTAACGGCCATGATCGCTGATCAGGTGTTCGCGCAGCGCGGGACAGCATCTGCCGTCGTAAGCTCTGCACAAGCAGTGGGCATTGTGGTGGGTGTGGGCGCCGTCGTGCTGCTCGGCCTTGGCATCGGTGCGAGCTATGTCGCGCTGGCGGGCTTCATCCTCGTCGTAGGTGTCGGCACCGCGGTGCTGTTGCCAGATCCGCTTGCGACGTGGACGCGCCCGGTGACGAAGCCCGCGTGGAGAGAGCGGCTCGGTGCGCTTCAGGACCGCAGTTTTCTCTGGGTGCTGCTCAGCAGGCTGACTGTGAACATCGGCAACGCTCTCGGTACTGCCCTGCTGCTGTTCTTCTTGCTCTACGGCGTCGGCTCACCCGCCGCCAGCGCGGAGGATGATCTGCTGGTCCTGATTGTGATCTATACAGTTTTCGTTGTGGCGGCATCTCTGGTGGCGGGGAGTATTTCTGATCGCACTGGACGCCGTACATCGATCGTCATGATCGCAGCTCTCGTGCAGGCAGCATCCGCCGTCATCATCCTTATCTCGCCGACGTTCCTCGGCACCGCGATCGCCGCAGGCATCATGGGGGTCGGTTATGGGGCGTACATGGCGGTGAGCCTGGCGCTCGCGACGGATCTTTTGCCGCGGCCCGAGCATCACGCCCGCGACCTCGGAATCGTGAACGTCTCCGCGAATCTCGGCCAGCTTCTCGGACCACTCATTGGCGCTGGCCTGGTGGCAATCGTCGGCGGATTCTGGCTGCTGTTCCTTGCCGCCGGCATCCTCTCCGCGATTGGGGCCGTTATGACGCTTGCGGTGCGTCCTGCGCAAGCGTCGCCACAGCCACATCAAGCAGCGCGTTGAACACCCGCGGGCGCATCGCGGTGATGAGGTGTGAGGTGCGAGGGACGACGAGCAATTCTGAATGCGGTGTCAGCCGCTGAAAGACCCGTTCGTGCGTGCGCAATTGATCGAACTGCCCGTTGACCCACCACAGCGGCATCGTGAGTCGGCGGACATCGGCGAGCAGGTCAAGCCCAGTGAGGCTCGCAAGGGCGACGTCCTGGGCATCGAAGGCATAACCGCCCGCGGCGAAATCTGCTCGAGTCTCATCAGGCAACGTCGCAGCGAGAACCTGTTTCGTGAGCCACTGACCCTGATCAGGTAGCGAATTAAATGTGCGAGCGGCAAACCGGTAGCTCGCGAGTGCCGCGCCGCGGGGGAGCGCCGTGCAGGATGCCCCGATGAAGCCGGCCACCGGCGGGGCAGCTGCGGCACCGGCGTAAGCGACCGATAACAGTCCGCCCATCGAATGCCCGACGAGCAGCACAGGACCCCTGGTCGCGGCATCCTGAACGGCATCATCAATCGTTGCCATCGCAGTTTCCAGAGTGAACGGCTCGAGCATCCTCGACCCGTGACCGGGGAGGTCGACCGCCGTGACCGGTACGTCTCGTTCAGTGAGATGGGCTACCTGCGCACGCCACATCGTGCGCGAGGTACGGATGCCGTGGACGAGGACGACCTGAATGTTCACACTCCCAGCATAGGAAAAGCGGGGCCGGTGGATAAACCACCGACCCCGCTCAGGGTGTTACGAAGTACTTACTTCTCCCAGCCCACGTTCTCCACCGGCTGGACGCCGAAGCCGTCCAGGCCCACGTAGGGCTCAGGGGTGAGGTTCGCGAGACCGGTCTTGACGGCCGAGATCGACGGACCGTTGTAGAGCGGGATGAGGCCCCAGTCCTGGAAGATCTCTGCCTCGAGCTTCATGGCCGCAGCCGTCTGCTCTTCAGCGGTCGTAAGCGACTCGACCTCGTCGTGGATGCGCTGGTCCATTTCAGGTGTCTGCACACCCGAGAGGTTCAGGCCCATGTCCATGCAGTACAGCTGGCAGAACCAGGCCGCACCGAACGGGTCAGACGAGGTGAAGCGCAGCGACGAGACGTCCCAGTTCTTCGAGTTGTAGTCGTCCGAGAAGTCGGTCGACGGGCGGATGTCAATCTGGAAGTCGATTCCGACGTCCTTCATCTGCGCCTGCAGCGACTTCGCGATCGCTTCCTGCGTGGGGTCATCGCTCCACACCGGGAACACGATCGAGAGCTTCTCGCCATCCTTCTCGCGGATGCCGTCTTCGCCCTCAACCCAGCCGGCCTCTTCAAGAAGTGCCTTGGAGTCGTCCGGGTTGAACTCCCAGCCAGCCTCGGCCAGAGCGTTACTGTAGCCAGGCTGGAACGGGAACAGTGTGAGCGAGCCAGCAGGCTCTTCTTCATAGTCCAGGCCGTTCCAGGCGATCTGCTTCTGCTGATCGATGTTGATGGCCTTGAAGAACGCCTCGCGAACCTTGACGTCCTCGAACTGCGGCTTCTCGGCGTCAACCTGGATCAGGGTGCTCGCGGTCTGCGTGGAACGGTAGATCGTGATGTCTTCCATGTCCTTGACCTGCTCCATGCGGTCCTTGGTACCGACACCGACCGAGTCGATCTCGTCAGCCTTGAACGCGTTCATCGCGGCTGAGGACTCCATGCCCTGGAAGGACACCTTGTCAAGCAGCGGCTCATTGCCCCACCACTCGGGGTTCGGCACGTACGAGATGTAGTCCGTGTTCGGGTCGAACTCGTCGATCATGTACGGACCGGCACCCCACTCTGGGTGCGCGTTGTCGATCATGGCCGTGTTGAACGTCTCGGGGTCAGCCAGCGCGGGGTGGATGATACCCGTGAGGAACGGCATCTCCGGCCAGGCGAACTCGCCGTCGAAGGAGACGATTGCCGTCTTCGGCGTGTCACCCTGCTCGACGGAGACGATGTCCTTATAGCCGTCAGTGGCGTTCGGGTTGAACTCCTCGTTGGTGCCGTTGTTGGCCTTCCACGTGGCGTCAATGGCGGTCCAGTCCATGTCTGTACCGTCGTTCCAGTGCGCCTCATCCGTGAAGGTAAAGGTGATCTGGGTGTTGCCGTCGACCGTCTCGATCTCCCACTCGTCGAGGTACGCGTCGTTCTTATACGGCGTGCCGTCGTCCTTCTGCAGCATGATCTGCGGCGTGTACCACGCAGCGACGCGTGCAGTGTCTGCGGACGCATCACCGTTGAACGCGTTGAGCTGCTCGGGGATCTCGTTGATCGGGAACCGGGCTTCACCGCCCGTCTGCAGCGCGTCGCGCTCCTGTGGGTTGTAGTCAGAGGCCTTCGTCTCGACGGGTGCCTTGTCGCCACCGTCGGTGCCGCCGGTGTCGGCCGCGCAACCTCCGAGGGCAAGTGCGAGGGCACCGCTAAACGCGACTGCCCCCATCAGCTTGTACTGCTTCATGGTGCTCCTTTCGCCTTTCGGCGTGTTCGCCAGTAGGCGTGTCATAAGGGGAAGAATAGTTCTCACAGCGACGGAATACACGGGACAACAGTGAATGGCGCGTAACTGTTATCGGACAGTAACCGATCGTTACCGGTTGGTTATCGGGTCACCGTGCGACTGGCTCTGCCTGCATGGTGTCCGGATTGAAGATGAGACGTTCACGCGTGCGCTCGATGTCTGGATCGGGCACAGGAATCGCCGACAGCAGCGCCTTCGTATAGGGATGCTGAGGGTTCTCGAAGATCTCATCGACATCGCCGTGCTCGACGAAGTCACCGAGATACATCACGGCGACGCGATCAGCGATGTGTCGAATGACCGAAAGGTCGTGTGCAACGAACAGGTACGAAAGACCAAGCTTGACCTTCAGTTCATCGAGCAGGTTGATGACGCCGGCCTGAATCGACACGTCGAGTGCCGAGACTGGCTCATCGAGCACGATGATCTTGGGGTTCGTCGACAGCGCGCGTGCGATGCCGATGCGCTGCCGCTGGCCGCCGGAGAACGCGCCGGGGAACCTGTCGATGTGCACCGGGTTGAGGCCGACGAGATCCATCAGTTCCTTGACGCGGCGGTGTACCGCATCCTTCGGCGTTCCGATCGCGCGCAACGGCTCGGCGATCACGTCGGAAACCGTCATACGAGGATCGAGGGCGCCCATGGGATCCTGGAAGACGATCTGAATGTCGCGGCGTACCTGCTTCTCGATGGATCGGCTGGTGATGTCACCGACACTCGTGCCGTTGATGATGATGTCGCCGTCCTGCTGTTTCACCAGGTCCATGATCTGCAGCAGTGTTGTCGTCTTGCCAGAGCCAGACTCACCAACGATGGCCATCGTCTCGCCCTCGCGAACGTCGAAGCTGACGTTCTTGACCGCGTGGACTTCACCGACCTTGCGCTTGAGGAACGCGCCCTTGACCAAGGGGAAGGTCTTGTTCAGGTTCTGCACGTCAAGCGTGATCGGGCGTTCTTCGCGCGGCATGCGCGTCAGTTCGCTCTCGGGAATCTTCGGCACTGGGTAGACAGGCAGGCCACCGAGCATCCCGTCGTCTGTGATTTCGTCGGCGCGGATGCAGGCGACCTGATGCTCGATTCCCGTACCGGTCTGCACCGGTACAAGCTCAGGCTCTCGGGTGAGGCACGCGTCGATGGCGATCGGGCAGCGGTCAGCGAAAGGACACGCGTCAGGGAGGTTGATCAGCAGCGGTGGGTTGCCCTTGATCGGAACCAAAGGCTCCTTCTCCGACTTGTCGACCCGCGGAATCGCACCGAGTAGACCGATTGAGTAGGGCATGCGCGTGTGGTGGAAGAGCTCACCAACTGGGGCGTGCTCGATTGGCTTGCCCGCGTACATCACCATGACGTCGTCAGCCATACGAGCCACAACACCCATGTCGTGGGTGATCATGATCGTTGCGGCACCGGTTTCGGCCTGTGCTTTCTCGATCAGATCGAGAATCTGTGCCTGGATCGTGACATCAAGGGCCGTCGTCGGCTCGTCCGCAATGATGAGCTTCGGATTGTTCGCCATCGCAATAGCGATGACCACACGCTGACGCATACCGCCGGAGAACTCATGCGGGAAGCCCTTCATACGCTTCTCTGGTTCAGGAATACCGACGAGCTGAAGCAGCTCAACAGACCGGTCCCACGCTTGCTTCTTGGACAGTCCACGGTGCGCAGTGAGAGCTTCGATCAGCTGGTCGCCAACGGTGAACACAGGGGTGAGCGAGGTGAGCGGATCCTGGAAGATCATCGCGAGGCCGTTGCCGCGGATGACGGACATCTGCTTATCGGACTTGCCGAGCAGTTCCTGGCCGTCATAAATGATCGAGCCGGTGACTTTCGCGTTCTCATCGAGCAGGCCCATGATGGCGAGTGAGGTGACCGACTTGCCGGATCCGGACTCACCGACGATGCCGAGAGTCTTTCCTGCTTCGAGGTCGAATGAGACGCCGCGAACGGCATCCACCCGCCCTGCCTCCGAGGCAAAGCTGACCGTGAGATCGCGTACCGAGATAATGGCGCTCATGCGCGTCCTCCTGCCGCCGAAGTGGGATCAAGTGCGTCGCGCAACCCGTCAGCCACAAGTGCCATAGACACGGTGAGCAGGGTCAAAGCCCCCGCCGGGAAATAGAACAGCCACGGGGCGCTCGTGATGGTGTTCGCTCCGGATCCGATCAAGGAGCCGAGCGATACATCAGGGATCTTCACACCGAAGCCGATGAACGACAGGCCAGTTTCAGCCATGACCGCACCGACGATGCCGAGCGTGAAGTTGATCACGAGGAGGGAACCGATGTTGGGGATCAGGTGGCGCAACACGATGCGGAAACCACCCACGCCCATATACCGTGCGGCGTGCACATACTCGCGCTCACGTAAAGAGAGCGCGGTCGTCCACACCACGCGGGCGGGGAAGTACCAGCCGGTGACGAAGATCATGATCAATGCGATCACGCGCCAGTCACCGCCGGAGCGGTTCGAGAGCAGCGAGAGGATGAGGAAGCTCGGAATCACCATCATGAAGTGGATGACCACGAGTGTGATCTTCTCTGTGCGACCACCAAAGTAGGCGGCGGCGGTGCCGATGACCGCAGAGAGCACGGTCGTGCCGAGCGAGACGCTGATGGCGATCATGAGAGATCGCTGCAGACCGATCGCGACCTGCGCGAAGGTGTCGTTTCCCGCAGAGGTCGTTCCGAACCAGTGTTCGCCGGAGGGCCCCGTTCCGAGGTTGAGGAAGTCCAGCTCGATATGGTCGTACTTTGCGATGAGTGGAGCGATAATCGCGAACAGCACGAGCAGGATGAAGATGACAATTCCGCCGACAGCGGGCTTGTTGCGCATGAATCGACGGGTGTACAGCGTCCACTTCGACAACGGCTTGCTGTTGTCGATGAGTGTGCTCTCAGTTGGTGCGGTAGTCATGATCAGCTCACCCTCACTCGCGGGTCAAGAACGACGACCACAATGTCGGAAAGGATTGCTCCGAGCGCTGTCAGCAGGCCGGCGAAGGCCGCGGTGGCGACCACACCGTGGATGTCACTCTTCGAGATCGTCTCGATGAAATATCGGCCCATTCCGTTCCAGGCGAAGATCATTTCGGTGAGGATCGCCCCGGTGAACACGGTGGGGATACTGAACGCTACCTGCGTAGCGACCGGAATCAGCGAGGTGCGCAGCGCGTGCTTGCGGATGGCCTGCGGCTTCGTGAGTCCCTTAGCTCGGGCCGTGCGGACGTAATCAGCATTGATGTTGTCCAGCAACAGCGAGCGCTGCAAGAAGTGGGTGCCAGCGTAACCGGTGATCACGAGGCCAATCGTGGGCAACGTGATGTGTTGCAATTTGTCTATCAGCACTGGGAAGAAGCCTTCAACGCCCTTACTCGCGGAGCCAGTGACGTAAAAGACGCGCGTGCCGACGAGATCGTTGAACGCGATAGCGAGCAGAACGATGCCGAGGGCTGCGACGATGATGTTGATGTTCATCGTGATGATCGAGGTCGCCTGACCGATTCGGTCAGCGAGCTTGTACTGGCGAGACGCCGTGTACACGCCGAGCGCGATACCAATCACGGTCATGATGATCGTCGCACCGAGGACGAGCTCCGCGCTGACCCACATTCTGAAGGCGACCTGCTCGTTGACGGAACCGCCAGTGGGGCTGACGCCCCAGTTCCAGTGCAAGACAATGTCGGTGATCCAGTTCCACCACCTTTCCCAGATCGGGACGGTGTCGCTGAGGTTGCGCGGCTCGAGAAGTTGGTTGATCTGCTCTTCGCTGAGCGGGGGACGCCGGCCGACGTAATTATTGCGGGGGTTCAGGAACCCCCAGGCAAGAAAGTACGTGATATTGGTCGCGACCACGATCATCAACAACCAGCCGAGGGTACGGCGGAGGAGGTACTTGATCAAGGTTTCGTCTTTCTTCGTTTCAGACGCGCTCGGGATCTTCCGACGCAACGCTGGGTCGGGATGACAGTCAAGCATCATCCGTTTGTTTGTGCGATAAAGCGCAGCGAAAAGGTAGGTCACTAAGTCATATCGCAGGTGGCACTCAGTGTCATCTGAAGAACCGGGGCAACCTTGGGAGAGTATCACTGGTCACGTCGAATCGGGGATTAGGCGTGACTCACCGTAGACTCATCTGGACATGTCACCACGCGCTCTCACTCCGCTGTCGCCTGCCGCGACCCCGGCTTCGCAGATCCGAAATTTCTGCATCATTGCCCACATCGATCACGGCAAGTCGACTCTTGCTGACCGCATGCTGCAAATCACTGGCGCCGTGTCAGACCGTGACATGCGCGCCCAGTACCTGGACCGCATGGACATTGAGCGTGAGCGCGGCATCACCATCAAGAGCCAGGCGGTGCGCATGCCGTGGGAAGTCGACGGCGAGACCGTCGCGCTCAACATGATCGATACCCCGGGCCACGTTGACTTCACTTACGAAGTGTCGCGGTCGTTGGCGGCCTGCGAGGGCGCAATTTTGCTCGTGGATGCCGCGCAGGGAATTGAGGCGCAGACTCTCGCTAACCTCTACCTCGCGCTGGAGAATGATCTCCACATCATTCCGGTGCTGAACAAGATCGATCTGCCCGCGGCTGATCCTGACCGCTTCGCGAAGGAACTCGCCGATCTCATCGGCGGAAAGCCGGAAGATGTGCTTCGGGTATCGGGTAAGACCGGCGTCGGAGTGGAAGATCTGCTCGATCGTCTTGTCCGCGGGATTCCCGCACCGCAGGGCGACCCCGAGGCTCCGGCACGGGCCATGATCTTCGACTCGGTGTACGACTCCTACCGCGGGGTCGTCACGTATGTGCGCATGATCGATGGAAAGCTCACGCCGCGTGAGCGCATCCAGATGATGTCGACGCACGCGAACCACGAACTTCTCGAGATCGGCGTCTCCAGCCCAGAGCCGATCCCGTCCCAGGGACTCGGGGTCGGTGAGGTTGGTTATCTCATCACCGGCGTGAAAGACGTACGCCAGTCCAAGGTCGGTGACACCGTCACGACCAGCCGTTACGGTGCGACCGAGGCATTGCCTGGATACACCGAGCCGAAGCCCATGGTCTACTCCGGGCTCTATCCGATTGACGGCAGCGACTACGGCGATCTGCGTGAGGCGCTCGACAAACTCAAACTGTCGGATGCGTCGCTGGTGTACGAACCAGAGACCTCGGTGGCGCTCGGCTTCGGTTTCCGTTGTGGATTCCTCGGCCTGCTGCACCTCGAGATCATCACTGAGCGTCTGACGCGTGAGTTCGACCTCGATCTCATCACCACCGCGCCCAGCGTGATCTACGAGGTGCTCACTGATACTGGGGAGACCGTGATTGTCACGAACCCGAGTGAGTACCCGGACGGACGAGTCGCCACGGTGTCAGAACCGATGGTCAAGACCGCGATTTTGCTGCCGAAGGACTACGTCGGTACGGTCATGGAATTGTGTCAGACACGTCGTGGAACGCTGCTGGGCATGGAGTACTTCTCTGAAGAGCGCGTCGAACTGCGCTACAACATGCCGCTCGGCGAGATTGTGTTCGACTTCTTTGACCAGTTGAAGTCCAAAACGCAGGGCTACGCGAGTCTCGACTATGAACCCTCCGGCCAGCAAGAAGCAGACCTGGTCAAGGTCGACATCCTGCTCCAGGGCGACAAGGTTGATGCGTTCAGTGCGATCGTGCACCGCGAGAAGGCATACGCCTACGGCACACTGATGGCCGAGCGTCTGCGCAAACTTATTCCTCGTCAGAACTTTGAAGTGCCCATTCAAGCCGCGATCGGCGCACGCATCATTGCGCGTGAGACGATCCGCGCACTGCGCAAGGATGTGCTTGCCAAATGCTACGGCGGTGACATCAGCCGAAAGCGCAAACTCCTTGAGAAGCAGAAGGAGGGCAAGAAGCGTATGAAGATGGTCGGTCGGGTCGAGGTGCCCCAAGATGCGTTCATTGCTGCGCTGTCGGGGGATGTCGAAGGCAAAGACAAGAAGTAGTCTGGATTTTATGCGGCGCGGAACATTCCGAGACGAAACGGTGGATTATGCCGCCGTAGGTGCTACCCATGCCCCCGACCTGATGCAGTATCCGCCTGAGCGGAGCGCACCGGCGGAGAATTCTTGGCGGCTCGGCAGCGGTGAAGACCGCTTTCGAACGTCAAGCGATGAGTTACTGTCCTGGACGGCGCAACGTGCTGCGGGGCTGACTATCGAGGATGTTCGCCCTGCCGCAGGGCCGGCATATGCCGGTGTCAGCTTCGACGCCGAAGGAAACCCCGTCTCGCCGAGTAAGCGTGAAGTCGAACAGCGCTATGACGCCGAAGGTACGCCGTTTGTCGGGCCAGGGATGACGCTGCGGCTTCGCGGACGCGTTGCCGGTATGCGTGCCGATGCGGAACTACGCGTGATTTCTGTGACTGAGGAAGCGCGTCGAGTCGGATTCGTGCTGGGCACTGTGGGTGGCTCGGTTGTCAGTGGTGAAGAGCTGTTCGAGATCGACTGGCGTGAAGACAGCGATGAAGTCTGGTTCACGGTGCGTGCGTTCGACGCTCCGGTCAGTTTCTTCTACAAGATCATCCCCGGCCTGATGAAGCGCCGCCGCAAAGAGCTGTTCGCGCGCTATCTCCGCGCGATCTCTCCGCTCTATGCGACACCGCTCTGATGGCGGGTCCTTTGCCGCTCGGTGACCCTGCACCGGCAGACGGTCGTCTTCCCGAAGACCTGCCGATTGATCAGAACGCACCATTTTCGGCGTATCTGCACATCCCGTTTTGTCGTGTGCGTTGCGGATATTGCGACTTCAATACCTACACCTCAAGCGAGTTGCGCGGTGCGCGACAAGAGGATTACGCAGACACACTAGAGGCAGAGATCGCCCTCGCGCGTCGAGTGCTCGAGGGCGCGGGTGCGCTCCGGTCGATGGATACCGTGTTCTTTGGCGGAGGAACGCCGACCCTGCTGCCCGCCGGTGATCTCGCACGGATGCTGGGCGTCGCGGTCGACGCCTTCGGGCTGAGCGATGGAGCCGAAGTCACCGTCGAGGCGAACCCCGATACGGTGACGCCCGAAGTTGCACAGCGACTGGCTGATGCCGGGGTGACTCGACTCTCGATCGGAATGCAGTCGGCCGTGCCTCATGTGCTCGCGGCGCTGGATCGCACGCATCGCCCGGAGAATGTGCGGACCGCGGTCGATGCGGCGAAAGCTGCGGGTCTCGACGTGAGCGTCGATGTCATCTATGGGGCGCCGGGGGAGTCGCTGGCTGATTGGGAAGCGTCTTTGGATGCGGCGATCGCGCTGGATTCTGATCATATTTCCGCCTACGCGCTGATCATCGAAGATGGCACGAAGCTCGCTCGGCAGATTCGGCGCGGCGAGGTCCCCGCGCCCGACGATGATCTGCAGGCCGACATGTATGAACTCGCAGACGCACGGCTCTCTGCAGCCGGTTTCGAATGGTACGAGTTGAGTAACTGGGCGCGTAGCGACGAGCAGCGCTCTCGACACAATCTCGCTTACTGGCGCGGCAATGACTGGTGGGGCTTCGGCCCCGGCGCTCACAGCCACATTGCCGGTCTTCGGTGGTGGAATGTCAAACATCCCGCGGCGTACGCACAGCGGCTCGCGGCATCCGAATCACCGGCCGCTGGAACCGAGCGCCCCGATACAGAGGCGCACCTCTTGGAGCGCGTCTTGCTGGAGAGTCGGCTGAGCGAGGGCTTGGCTATTTCTGACTTGCCACCCGCGAACCGCACGCGCGTTGCCGGACTCATCGCAGACGGTCTCGTCGATGCCGCGGCAGCACTGCGAGGCCGGATTAGGCTCACACTGAAGGGACGGCTGCTCGCCGATGCTGTGGTGCGCGAGCTCACGGACCAGCGCAACGGTTAGAATTGGCACTCTGAGTATTCGAGTGCCAGGCAGAGGAGGTGCGAAGTGGTCAGCGAACGCGGCTTAGAGGTACTCCGTGCCATCGTGCAGGACTACGTTGAATCGCACGAGCCCGTCGGTAGTAAGTCCATCGTCGATCGACACTCGTTCGGTGTCTCGGCGGCGACGATTCGCAACGACATGGCGCAGCTCGAAGACGAAGAACTCATCGTCGCGCCACACACCTCGTCTGGTCGAGTGCCCACTGACAAGGGCTATCGTGTCTTCGTCAACCACCTCGCGCAGTTGCGTCCGTTGTCAGCACCACAACGCACCGCCATCGAGTCCTTCCTCGCCGACCCGGCCGATCTCGATGATCTGATGGCGCGCACTGTACGAGTGCTGACGCAGGTGACAGGACAGGTCGCGCTCGCACAGTACCCCTCGTTTGCACGAGCGCATCTCACACACATTGAAGTTGTCTCGCTCGCGCCTAACCGCGTTCTTGTCGTACTGGTGACGGATGCGGGGGGAGTTTCGCAGCGCATTGCCGGGCTCCCGATCGACCTCGATGACGGGGAAGTCGCTGTCCTGCGTGCACGATTGTCTGCGCTGCTTACGGGCCAGTCTGTGCGCGAAGCGTCAGATCGGGTGCAGTTGCTGGCGACCGGGGTCGACGAGCAGCGCACAGATGTGGCGGTTCGGATTATCGGCGCCATCATCGGCGAAGAATTAGCCGAGTTCCGCCACGAGCGGTTGGTTATGGCCGGAGCCGCGACGCTTGCAAGGCGCGAACAAGACTTTCGCGGTAGCATCCATCCTCTCCTCGAAGCAATCGAGGAGCAGGTGACGCTGTTGCGACTCATGAGCGAGATGGTGACAGACGAGCAGGGGCTGGCGGCAAGTATTGGCGCGGAGAACGAGCCCTTTGGCCTCCCCGAGGCTTCGATCGTCGCGAGTAACTATATGGCTCCAGGAGGCACGGCCCGCGTCGGCGTCATGGGGCCCACACGTATGGACTATCCGAGCAATCTTGCAGCAGCACGGGCGGTTGCCCGCTATCTGTCGCGGATGCTCGATGAAGATGAGGCGAGCCGCTAAGGCGGATCGCTCACGCACGCACACAGGGAAAGGTGATTGTGGCGGACCACTATGAGGTTCTCGGAGTCTCGCAGGATGCGACGACAGATGAGATCAAGAAGGCATACCGAAAGCTCGCACGGCAGTTGCACCCGGATGTGAACCCGGGTGAGGATGCTGCCGAGAAGTTCAAGCTTGTCACGCATGCCTACGACGTGCTCAGCGACACGGACTCGCGTCGTCGCTATGACATGGGCGGCGGCGACGGGGCGAGCGGCGGCGGCGACTTTGGCGGTTTCGGGGGTTTCGGCGATATTTTCGAGACCTTCTTCGGAGCCGCTCAGGGGGGCGGCCGCGGCGGTCGTCCTCGTTCGCGCCGTGAGCGTGGGCAGGATGCGCTCGTACGCGTCACACTCGAACTCGGCGACGTCGTCTTCGGGGCTCACCGCGATATCGAGGTCGACACTGCCGTGCTCTGCGAGACCTGCCAAGGCTCATGCACGCAGCCGGGCACGTCGCCAGTGACCTGCGATATTTGTCATGGTACAGGCCACGTGCAGCGCCAGGTGCGCAGCCTGTTGGGAAACGTCGTCACGCAGCAGCCGTGTGGCAGCTGTGAGGGCTATGGCACCACGATTCCGCACCCCTGCGGCACCTGCGGCGGTCAGGGCCGCGTGCGCTCTCGGCGCACAGTTTCGCTCGATATTCCGGCGGGTGTCGAGACAGGTCTTCGTCTGCAACTGCCTGGATCCGGCGAGGTCGGTCGGGCCGGCGGTCCGAACGGTGATCTGTACGTCGAGGTCACCGTTTCTCCGCACGCAGCGTTTAGCCGTGAGGGCGATGACCTGTTGGCGACGCTTGAGGTGTCGATGTCGGATGCGATTCTCGGTACCGAGACATCGATCGAGGGTCTGGACGGCCAGGTCGATCTGGAGATCCGCGCGGGCGTGCAGTCCGGCGACATTTTGACCATCAAGGGACGCGGCATCACACCGCTACGTGGAAACCAGCGCGGGGACCTGCGAGTCGGCGTGCAGGTTGTCACACCGTCGCGGCTGGATTCGGCGCAGCGCGCGCTGATCGAGGACTTCGCGAAGAAGACCAAGGCTCCGGGGCCGCAGCTGGCGCAGTTCCAGCAGGGCTTGTTCTCGAAGCTTCGCGACCGCTTCCGTCACTGATCCGAAGGGACTCACGGTGCTGCACTTCCTTGTTCCGAACGCTTCCGCTACTACCGTCGGCGAGGTCGTGTCGCTGACTGGATCTGAGGCGAAGCATGCGGCTGTTGTCCGTCGTCTTCGTGTCGGCGAAGCCGTCACCGTCGGAGATGGCGCGGGCGTCTGGCTCGAAGGCTCGGTGGCCGATGTTTCGGCATCACGCGTTGACGTAACGATCACAGGGCGCTCAGAGGCGGAAGCGCCATCGAGCCGTTTGGTACTCGTGCAGGCCTTAGCCAAGGGCGATCGGGACGAGCTTGCCGTGCAGGCAGCGTGCGAGCTCGGCGTCGACGACGTTGTGCCGTGGCAGGCCTCGCGGAGCATTTCGCGCTGGGAGGGCTCAAAGGCGGTCAAAGGTCGTGAGCGCTGGGCAACGATTGTTCGGGAAGCTGCGAAACAGGCGCATCGCGCCTGGGTGCCTGGTGTTGCTGAGCCTTTGAGCACGGCGCAGCTGGTCGCATATGCAGACGGCAAACGGATGCTCGTGTTGGACCCGACTGCGACGACAAGGCTTACTGCGGTGCAGGCCGACCAGCGTGACGTCATGCTGGTTGTCGGGCCGGAAGGCGGTATCTCGCCGGAGGAGCTGGAAAAGTTCGAAGCGGCTGGTGCTGAGCGGGTGCGCCTTGGCGATACCGTGCTGCGCACCTCGACTGCGGGCCCCGCAGCAATCGCCATCTTGTCTGCTGCCCTCGGCCGCTGGTAATTGGCTTCGACTCGCTTCGCTCGTTCACCCCGTTTCGTCTTCGGGGCTGCGCCCCTTCGCTCAACGACCGGGGCGCTGACCGGGTGGTGGTTGTTGCCGGTCGTTGAGCGAGCGGAGCGAGACGAAACGGGGTGAGCGAGGAGCGGAGCGACGAGTCGAAGCCATAGCGCAAAACGGAACGTCCGATGCCCGAACTACTGTGCATTCATGGCTCACGCATACATGCTCCGTTGCTGCGACGGTACCCTCTACGTTGGCAGCACAATCGATCTCGACCAACGCCTGATGCAGCACGAGGCCGGTATGGGCTCCGAGTACACCAAACGCAGACTCCCGGTGGAGCTCTTCTGGTGCGGTGAGTTCGATCGCATCGATGAGGCATTCGCGTGGGAGAAGCGCATCCAGGGGTGGAGCCACGCCAAACGCATCGCGTTCGCCGAAGGCGGTCTGGAAGCGATCATCGGATGGCAAGCTCGACAACGACGAGGAAAGCGTGCGGCTTCGACTCGCTAGCGCTCGCTCAACCCGTTTCGACTCGCTTCGCTCGCTCAACGACCGGTGGTGCTCGCTCAGCGGCCGGTGGTGCTCGCTCAACGGCCTGTGTTCACTCAACGACCCACTGGGGTGGCGCCCGCACACATAGACTGGAGCCATGACGGAACCTTCGATCTTCACCCGCATTCTCAACGGGGACATCCCTGGCGAGATCGTCATCGAAACTGAGAACGTCTTCGCAATCCGCGACATCAATCCGCAGGCGCCTCTGCACATGCTCGTAATCCCGAAGACCGAGCAGTATCGTGACGTTACTGAACTTGCCGCTGGTGCTCCCGCGCTCCTGGCGGAGATGGTGACAGTCGCCAAGCAGATCGCGGATGAGCACGCCAACGGTGAGTATCGTCTGATCTTCAACAACGGACCCAGCGTGGCCCAATCGGTGTTCCACGTGCACGCTCACGTGCTCGGCAATCTTGAGGAGAACAAACTCGTTGGCTTCTGACGATTCGCACAGCCAGTCCGTCACCGAACGAATTCTTGTCGACGGCGTCGCTATGGTGCGACTGCTTGGTCCGCAGGACCGCCTGCTGAAGATGCTGGAGAAGCAGCATCCAGAAGTTCAGGTGCACGTGCGCGGCAACGAAATTACCTTGACCGGCGACGCCGGACGCGTTTCTGACGCGAAGACCCTTGTGGAGGAACTGCTCACGATGACCCGTGACGGCCAGAATCTTGCGCCGAGCGATGTGGAGAGCTCAGCGCGCATGCTGCAAAAAGAAGGCGGACCGCGCCCCAGCGAAGTGCTCGGCGAGGCGATTCTGTCAACGCGCGGCCGCGTCATCCGGCCGAAGACTCTCGGTCAGAAAGAGTACGTCGACGCGATCGAAGAGAACACGATCGTGTTCGGTATCGGCCCAGCCGGAACCGGAAAGACATACCTCGCCATGGCAAAGGCGGTTCAGACGTTGCAGCGTAAAGAGGTCACGCGCATCATCCTCACGCGTCCTGCCGTGGAGGCAGGGGAGCGGCTCGGTTTCCTCCCCGGAACACTGAACGACAAGATCGATCCGTATTTGCGTCCGTTGTACGACGCACTCAACGAGATGATGGACCCCGAGATTGTTCCGCGGCTGATGGCAGCCGGAACAATTGAGGTTGCGCCTCTTGCCTATATGCGCGGGCGAACGCTGAACGATTCATTCGTGGTGCTCGACGAAGCCCAGAACACGACGCCCGAGCAGATGAAGATGTTCCTCACGCGCCTCGGATTCGGAACAAAGATGGTCGTGACCGGCGATATCACGCAGGTTGACTTGCCGCAAGGAGCTTCGGGGCTCCGCCTTGTCACGCGCGTGCTGGACGAGATCGAGGAGATTCATTTTTCTCGTCTCACCAGCGATGATGTCGTGCGCCATTCGCTGGTTGGCCGCATCGTTGATGCGTACAGCGAGTATGACGAGCAGCGAACGGCGGTGCGGCATGAACGCGAGCAGGCAGCGGAATTCGCGAACCGTGCAGAGCGGCGCAGCGGGTTGCGCTCAGGACCCAGAGATCGCTCGCCGAAACGAGGACACTCATCATGATCGAGATCAATAACGAATCTGCCATCGACATCGATGAGTCGGTGTTGCAGCGTCTCACCGACTTCAACCTGGCGCAGCTGCATGTGAGCCCGGATGCTGAAGTTGCCATCGTGCTCGTTGACGAGGGTGCGATGGAAGCTCTCCACGTGCAGTGGATGGATGAGCCAGGTCCCACAGATGTGCTGAGCTTCCCGATGGACGAACTGCGTCCAGGCAGCGAAGATCACCCCACCGCGCCGGGACTCCTCGGCGACATCGTGCTGTGCCCGCAGGTTGCTGAAGCTCAAGCGCAAACTGCCGGTCACACGCTCCTCGATGAGCTGATCCTGCTCACGACACACGGGCTGCTGCACCTGCTGGGATTTGATCATGCCGAGCCTGACGAGGAGCGTGAGATGTTCGGGTTGCAGAAGGAACTGATTCAAGGGTTTGCACACGCCGAACGCAGCTGATGACGGAAATACTGCTGCTTCTCGCGGCCATGTTGCTGGTAACCTTCGGCGGCTTGTCTGCCGCAATCGACGCCGCCTATGGTGTGACCTCCCGCGCTGACCTTGCCGATATGGCAACCGAGGGGCGTCGGACGAAAGCGCTGACCCGCATCGGTGATGACCTCGATGCACATGTCAACGCCATCTCGTTTATCCGTGTTCTCGTAGAGGTCACTGCGGCAGTGCTTGTCACCGCGGCATTCACGATCATGTTCGAGAACATCTGGTGGGCAATGCTTGCCGCCGCGATTTTGATGACCGGAATCACCTTCGTCCTCGTCGGTGCCAGTCCGCGAACGGTGGGCCGACAGCACTCTGAGGGCATGATCCGGGGCACAGCCTCTATCGTGCGCGCGCTGCGACTGATCCTCGGGCCGCTGGCTCAGGGGCTCGTCGTTGTCGGCAACAGGGTGACTCCAGGTACGGGCCGCAGTTCTTTTGCCTCGGAAGATCAGCTGCTCAGCATGGTTGATGAGGCCGCGTCGAACGACCTCATCGAAGAAGACGATCGTGATCTCATTCACTCGGTTTTCGATTTCACGGATCAGTTTGTCCGCGCTGTGATGGTTCCGCGTACCGAAATGGTCACAGTGGCTGCTGACGCCACGACGGACCAGGCCATGTCACTGTTTCTCGGTCGGGGTGTCTCTCGGATGCCCGTGGTGGACGACGAAGCAGATGACGTCGTCGGCGTGCTCTATCTCAAAGACCTGGTGCAGTTCGCGTATCGTGACGATTCGGCATGGCGCACAGCATCCATTCGTCCGATCGCGAGGCCGGCAACTTTCGTGCCGGAGTCGATGCGCGCAGAAACCCTGCTGCAGCAGATGAAACGTGACGCCGTGCATGTGTGTCTGGTGATCGATGAGCACGGAGGCATCTCCGGGCTGGTCACGCTCGAGGACTTGATCGAAGAGCTCGTCGGTGAGATTGCGGACGAGTACGATCATGCGGCGGCCGAGGTCGTTGACCTGGGCGATGGTCGATACCGCGTCAGTGCGAGACTTTCACTTGATGATGTCGGCGACCTGTTCGGAATTGAACTCGAAGACGAGGATGTCGATTCGATCGGGGGCCTTCTCGGCAAGGCTATCGATCAGGTGCCCCAGACTGGGGTCACCGCCGAGATCGACGGGTTGATTCTTACCGGCGGCGCTTCCCGCGGTCGCGGACGTGGCATTGCCACGGTTTTCGTAGAACGTGCAGCACCCGCACCAGAGGAGACAGACGATGACTAAGACCACTCGCAGCGGGTTCGTGACCTTCGTAGGTCGCCCCAACGTCGGAAAATCGACGCTTACGAATGCGTTGGTCGGCGAGAAGATCGCCATTACCAGCGCCAAGCCGCAGACAACCAGGCGTGCGATTCGTGGCATCCTGAATCGCCCCACAGGTCAGCTTGTGATCGTCGACACCCCTGGCATCCACAAGCCCCGCACGTTGCTCGGCGAGCGATTGAACGACCTCGTCGAGCAGGTGCTCGGTGACGTCGACGTGATCGGTTTCTGCGTGCCAGCGACCGAAAAGGTCGGTCCGGGTGACCGTCGAATTGCGGCATCGCTTGACGGATACCCGCGTGCGAAGAAGGTTGCGATCGTCACGAAGACGGATGCTGCGTCGCGCGATCAGATCACGGAACGGCTTATGGAGGTCGATGCTCTGCGCGAGGATTGGGCAGCAGTCATTCCGCTGTCCGCCTTGACGCGTGAGCAGCTCGACGTTCTCACCGACGAGGTGCTAGGGCTGATGCCCAAGGGGCCCGCGCTCTATCCCGAAGGCATCACCACTGACGAGTCCCAGGAAGATCGCATCGCGGAGATGATCCGCGAGGCCGCGCTTGAGGGCGTACGCGATGAGCTGCCGCACTCGATCGCTGTCGTCATCGACGACATTGCACCTCGAGAGGGCAGTGATCTCACCGACGTGCACGCGCAGATTGTCGTTGAGCGCGACAGTCAGAAGGCGATCATCATCGGACACAAGGGCTCGCGGCTTGCGGATGTCGGAAAGCGGGCTCGCACGGGCATCGAGGAGTTGCTCGGCACCCGTGTATTCCTCGGCCTGCATGTCAAAGTCGCAAAGGAATGGCAGCGCGACCCGAAGCAGCTGGGCAAGCTCGGGTTCTGAGAACGTTTAGGTGTGACGGGAGGCTGAAGATGGCGAAGCACTGGATTGCAACGCAGCCAGGTACTCCCGATGGGTGGGAGTTCGTCGAGTACGACGTACCTGAACCTGGTCGCGGAGAGATCTCTGTGCGCGTGCACGCGGCGGGAATGAACCCTGCGGACTACAAACACGTCGCGGTAGCTCGTGCTGGAGCTGCGTTCCCTGTTCCGATCGGGTATGAGGTTTCGGGCGAGATCACTGCTATCGGTCCGGATACTGAGATTGGATCCGGCGCCGCACAGGTCGGCGACGAGGTCACCGCCTATCGGGTCAGAGGCGGCTATGCCACCGAACTCACCCTCCCGGCTGAGAAGGCCTTCGCGAAGCCTACGACTCTCACACATGCGGCCGCGGCGAACCTTCTGTTGGCCGGCACGACCGCCGCCGAAATGCTAGTAGTCAGCGCCGTGAAATCCGGCGAGACGCTTCTGCTGCACGGGGCATCCGGTGCCGTGGGCGTGAGCGTGTTGCAGCAAGCCGCGCACCGCGGTATTCGGGTCATCGGTACCGCCAGCGAGGCTCGATTTGACGAGGTGCGCCGATTCGGCGGGATCCCGGTGTCCTACGGCGAGGGGCTCGCGGAACGCGTACGCGAGGTCGCCGACGCCCCGATTGTCGCTGCCCTGGATGCTGTCGGCACGGACGAAGCAATCGAGACGTCGCTGGAACTCGTGCACGACCGGCAG
This sequence comes from Microbacterium sp., assembly GCA_003524435.1. Classification (GTDB taxonomy): domain Bacteria; phylum Actinomycetota; class Actinomycetes; order Actinomycetales; family Microbacteriaceae; genus Microbacterium. The sequence goes on along the minus strand of DQHP01000040.1, from coordinate 44,837 downwards.
CGCATCGTCACAATCGCAGCATCGGCGCGCGCGGAAAGCGACGGTATCCGCTGGATTGCAGGGGCGATACCCGAGAGTCAGCGCTTTCGTGACAGCATCCGCGGTGAGCTTATCCAACTCGCTCAGCAGGGCGTTCTTGAGGTCCCTGTGGCGCAGACGTATCCGCTCGCGGATGCACAATCTGCGGCGATTTTTCTGTCCGCGGGGCATCCGGGCGGAAAGCTCGCGCTGATCCCCTAGGGCGTGCGCGGTCGTTCGTGCATCCTGCTAACATGGCGACATGCCTTTCGGCGGACAGCTTCTTCTTAGTTGCCGCGACGAGTCCTAAAGCTAGGGCCTTCCTCGTCGCGGCGCTTGTGTTGGCCCGTTTTCATTTGACGAAGAGAAGAAGCCCACATGCATAACTTCCAGCGCCCGTCTGCGATGCCGATCCACAAGTACCGGCCGTATCACGAGCTGATCAACATCGATCTGACTGATCGCACTTGGCCATCGAAACGCATCACTGAAGCACCCCGCTGGTGTGCTGTTGACCTGCGTGACGGAAATCAAGCGCTGATCGACCCGATGTCGCCTGAGCGCAAGCGCGTCATGTTCCAACTGCTTGTTGACATGGGTTACAAAGAGATCGAGGTCGGCTTCCCCTCGGCAAGCCAGACCGATTTTGACTTCGTGCGCCAACTGATCGAAGAAAACCTGATTCCGGATGACGTCACCATCCAGGTGCTGACCCAGGCGCGTGAGCACCTCATTGAGCGCACCTATGAGTCAATCGCCGGCGCCAAGCAGGCGATCGTGCACCTGTACAACTCGACGAGCGTGCTGCAGCGAGAAGTTGTCTTCCGTACCGATAAGCAGGGCATCATCGACCTCGCGCTCGAGGGCGCTCGCCTGTGCCGTGAGTTCGAGAAGCGCATCCCCGAGACGCAGGTCTTCTACGAGTACTCACCCGAGAGTTATACCGGCACCGAACTGGAATTCGCGGTCGACATCTGCAACCAGGTGATCGAGATCTTCGAACCGACTCCTGAGCGCAAGGTCATTATCAACCTCCCCGCGACGGTTGAGATGGCGTCCCCGAACGTCTATGCCGACTCCATCGAGTGGATGAGTCGCCACCTCGCACACCGCGAGAACATCATCTTGTCGTTGCATCCGCACAACGACCGCGGCACGGCCGTCGCGGCCGCTGAGCTCGGTTACATGGCTGGCGCTGACCGCATCGAGGGATGCTTGTTCGGCAATGGCGAGCGCACCGGAAATGTTGACCTCGTTGCTTTGGGCATCAACATGTTCACACAGGGAATCGACCCCCAGATCGACTTCAGCGATATCGACCAGGTCAAGCGCACAGTCGAGTATTGCAACCAGTTGCCCGTGCCAGAGCGCAGCCCGTGGGCTGGCGACCTCGTCTTCACTGCCTTCAGCGGATCGCATCAGGATGCCATCAAGAAGGGCTTTGAGTCGATGGCGGCCCGCGCAGAGGCCGAAGGCAAGACGGTTGATGAGATCGAGTGGGCTGTGCCGTATCTGCCTGTTGACCCGAAGGATCTCGGTCGCTCGTATGAGGCTGTTATCCGCGTCAACTCGCAGTCTGGCAAGGGCGGTGTTGCGTACCTCCTGAAGACGGATCACGCGATTGATCTGCCGCGCAAGCTCCAGATCGAGTTCTCGGGTGTTGTGCAGGCGAAGACCGACAGCGAGGGCGGCGAGGTCACGAGCGACCAGATCTGGTCGATTTTCAACGATGAGTATCTGCCCTCCGATGACGCCGAAGCGAAGTGGGGTCGTTTCGAGTTGCTCGCTACGCAGACGCGCAGTGACATGTCGGGCGAGGTGGTGCTCGATGTCGTGTTGCGCGATGGTGAGCAGCAGCACGCCGTTGCCGGGCAGGGTAATGGCCCAGTCGCGGCGTTCGTCGAGGTTCTGCGCGCGCAAGGTTTTGAGATCACGGTGTACGACTATGTCGAGCACGCTCTCAGCTCGGGCGGCGACGCTCAGGCGGCCGCATACGTCGAACTGCAGGTCGATGACCAGCGGCTGTGGGGAATCGGCGTCGACGGCGACATTTCGACGGCGAGCCTCAAGGCGATCGTGTCAGGCGTGAACCGCTCTATCCGCACGCGGCAGCAGCAACTCGCCGCCGTCTGACCCCAAACCCCTTCGCTGAGCCCCCGTCTTCTCGTCGAGCCCCCGTCGTAGCTACGTCACTAAGACGGGGCTTCGGCAGCAAGACGGGGGCTCGGCAGCGGGGCTTCGGCAGCCAGACGGGGGCTCGGCACGAGTTTGCCGTCTCAGGGCTTCACGATCGGGATCGCGGCCGTCTCGGCGGCCACTTTGCGGCGGTAGAGGCGACGCTGCTCGGGCAGCGAGAGATCAAAGATCACTGCGAGAACTCGGATTACTGCGGTCGCGATTAGCCCGATCACTCCCGCGAGAAGAAGCCCGACCCCGAACGCGTGCACGACGACGATCACCGTGCAGCCAAAGGCGGCGGCGATCGCATAGAGCGAGCCCACATGCATGATCGCGACGGGCAGTCCCATGATCACGTCGCGAAGGATGCTGCCGCCCACCGCGGCGCAGACTCCGATAAAGACTGCGGGCACTTCGGGAACACCCAGTCCAAGTGCCTTGCTCGTGCCAAAAGCACCGAACATTCCGATCACTACGGCATCAAGACCCACGATGATCGCATTTGCCCGGTTCAGAAGACCGGCCAGCAACATACCGATGATGGCAGCACCGGCGGCGGTGATGAGATACCAATTATTCTGCAGCGTCGCCGGTGGCTGTCCCAGCAGGAGGTCACGGATCAGGCCCCCACCCATGCCGATCAGGATTCCGATGATCGTCACCCCGAGCAGATCGAGGCGGCGTTGCCCTTGAAAACCGGAGGCAAACATCGCCCCCTGGATGCCGCCGAGGCCGACGCCTAGGAGATCGGCCCAGAAAGGAATGTAGAAGAGCGGTTCGGTCACTCGTCCATTCTGTCTCGCAACGGCGATAATTGAATAGTGCCCACCTATCGAGATGAAGCGGTGATCCTGCGGACCCACAAACTCGGGGAAGCAGATCGCATTGTGACGATGCTGTCGCGCAGAAACGGCAAGATTCGTGCGGTGGCCAAGGGCGTGCGTCGGACCTCGTCAAAATTCGGCTCCCGCTTGGAGCCGTTCATGGTCGCCGATCTGCAGCTTTACCAGGGACGATCCCTCGACATCGTGCAACAGGCGGAGTCGCTGGGTTCCTACGGCTCTGAGATTGCGGCGCACTATGACCGCTTCACCTCCGCAAATGCGATGGTCGAAACCGCCGATCGGTTGAGCGATGCGGAAGCGACACCGGAGCAGTACCTGTTGCTGGTCGGCGGGCTGCGCGCGCTTTCTCGGGGAGAGCATGCTCCTCGTAGCATCCTCGATTCGTATTTATTGCGCGTCATGGCGCTGTCGGGCTGGGCACCGTCACTCGGCGATTGCGCCCGCTGCGGGGCACCAGGATCACACACCCACTTCGTCGCACAGATGGGCGGCCTGGTCTGCTCCAGTTGTGCGCCAGCGGGCAGCCCGCGTGTCGCCGAGTCCACATTGGGATTGCTGAGGTCGCTTATGCGCGGGGAATGGGATGCCGTGGATTCAGCCGCCCATTCCGACACTGCAGCCGCATCAGGACTTGTATCCACATACGCGCAGTTCCATCTGGAACGCGGCATCCGCTCTTTTGCCCACATTTCCGACCAGCCCCGGGAGGGAATCCGTTGACTTCGAAGCCGTATACGCACAAGGATGCTGTGGCCTATCGTCCCTTGGATTGGACCGGTCTCACCCCACCAGCGTTCCGCGCGGTACCGGAGCATGTTGCCATCGTCATGGACGGCAACGGCCGGTGGGCAAATAAGCGAGGACTTAGCCGCATCGAGGGCCATAAAGCTGGCGAAGAGGTCTTACTCGACGTCGTCGCCGGTGCGATTCAGGCGGGTGTGAAACACCTTTCGGTCTACGCGTTTTCGACGGAGAACTGGGCGCGCTCACCTGACGAGGTGCGCTTTCTCATGGGCTATAACCGTGATGTGCTGCACCGCCGACGCGACCAGCTCAATGAATGGGGTGTGCGAATCCGATGGGCCGGTCGCAAGCCGCGCCTGTGGGGATCGGTCATTAAAGAACTGCAATACGCCGAGAAACTCACGGCAGGAAATAACGTCCTCACGCTCACGATGTGCGTGAACTACGGCGGTCGCGTGGAACTCGTCGACGCGGTGCGATCTTTGGCCACCGATGTCGCGGCGGGAAAGATCAAGCCGAAGGCGATCACCGAGAAGATGATCCGGCGCAACCTCTACGTACCGGATATGCCGGACGTCGACCTGTTTCTGCGCAGTTCGGGAGAGCAGCGCACCTCGAACTTCTTGCTTTGGCAGTCGGCGTATGCAGAGATGGTGTTCCTCGATACGCTCTGGCCGGACTTCTCTCGCGAAGAACTGTGGCGTTCGATCGAGATCTATCTGTCGCGCGATCGGCGGTTCGGCGGGGCGGTGGATGCGCCGGACCCCGCCTGACGTTTGGGATCTTTGACCTGGCTTGTCGTCAGCCATCGCTCGGTCTCACGCGGGTGCTGGAGGCGGACGATCGTCAAATGCGGAAACTGCTCGCGTTGCTGTGGCATCTTCTCGCGCCAAAAATGACGGGTCTTCGTCTGCCAGGCGAGGATGCTCTGGTGCGGATCTCTGGTGGTGAGAATCTTCCAGATGGGCTTTTCGACGTTGTCGTTGTACATCTTCGTACGCAGGATGCTGCGCTCGAGTGTGCGGCGGATCAGTCGGGCGCGCACCACTGGCCACGGATAATCGAGCCAGATCGCGAGTTGTGCCCGCGGCGTCATGATTTCGTCGGTGCCCTTGCTGGTGTATTGCCACTCGGTGATCCAGCGGGAAGTTTCGGCGAAGGAGCGCACGTCGTCAAGGAACTCTGGGCGCGCAGCCCAGTTTGGCCCGTGGTGCAGGGCGTCGATCTCGTGGTGGACGAGATCCCATTGTGCCGCGAGACGCCTGGCGAGCGTCGTTTTACCTGAGCCGGTGATACCGGCGATGAGTACCCGCTCAGGTCGAAACGGTAGCGGGTCATCACCGGAAAGAAGCGTCATCGTAACCACCGCTTCGCTTCGCGAGGATGCCGCAGCCGCACGATCGTCAGATGGGGAAAATCGGCTTCCACGCGAGGCATCCGTTCGTCCCATTTGAAGCGCGTGTTCGTTTGCCAACGAAGGATGTCGTTTTCGCCCCGCCAGGCTTCGCGGCTCCACAGGGAGGGTTCCTTATTGCCGTTCCACAGCTGAGTGCGAAAGACGCGCCGCTGCAAAGTGCGGCTAATCAATCGGCGTCGAACCAGCGGCCAGGGGTAGTCCAACCACACGAGAGTGTCCGCCCGCGGTGCCAAGATCTGGTCTGTGCCCTTGCTGGTGTACTGCCATTCGGTAACCCACCTGTCGTTGGCGGCGAAGTCTCGCACGTCACCGAGAAAATCTGGGCGGGGAGTCCAGTTCGGTCCGTGGTGCAGGGCGTCGATCTCATGGTGGACAAGGTTCCATTTCGCCGCAAGACGTTTGGCGAAGGTGGTCTTCCCGGATCCGGTCACGCCGGCAATCAGGATTCGCTCGGGCTGAGCGGGCAGCGGATCATCGGCGGAGAGCACTCGAAGATGCTACCAACGGAATACTCAGACCCCACTCGACGTTTGTCTTCACGTGAGCGAACCTATTTCTATTGACATCTGGTCCGACATCGCCTGCCCGTGGTGCTACATCGGCAAGCGCAATCTTGAGAAAGGGCTCGAAGCTGTCGCTGGCGACGACGATGCCCCCGAGGTCACAGTGACCTTCCACTCGTTCGAACTCTCCCCAGACACCCCTGTGGATTTCGACGGCGACGAAATCGACTTCCTCGCTGGCCACAAGGGCATGCCACGCGATCAGGTCGAGCAGATGCTCGGCAACGTGACGGACGTCGCGAAGAACGCCGGGCTCGAGTACCGTTTCGATCTACTCAAACACACCAACACCGTGAAGGCTCACGAACTACTGCATCACGCGAAAGCCAATGGCATGCAGCACGCGATGGAGGAGCGACTGATGTCGGCATACTTCGTCGAAGGTAAGCACGTCGGTCGCGTGGACGACCTCGTTGAACTCGCCGTCGAAGTAGGACTGGATGCTGATGGAGCGCGCGCGGCGCTCGAAAGCTCTCAGCACCTGCAGGCCGTGCGCCAGGATCAGGAGCAGGCTCGTGCCTATGGCATCCAGGGCGTGCCGTTTTTCGTCATTGACGGTCAGTACGGCATCTCTGGTGCCCAGCCGCCGTCAGCTTTCGAGAATGTGTTGCGCGACCTCTGGGCGAAGCGCAGCGAAGGGGAGCAGAACGCTGACGCGGCGGTTGAAGAGGCGGCAAACTAGCGAACGAGCGCTGCCTCAATCGCTTCGACGATCTCGGGTGCGTCTGGTTTCTGCTTCGGACGGAACCGGCGCACCTCGCCGCTAGGGAGCACGAGGAACTTCTCGAAGTTCCACTCCACGCGGCCGGCCTTGCCACCAGCATCCGGCGTCGCCTTCAGCGATTTGTACAGATCTGAGGCATTTCGCCCGTTCACCTTCACCTTGTCGTTGACCGGGAAGGTGACGCCGTAGGTCGTCGAGCAGAACTCCAAGATGGTGTCCACCGACCCCGGCTCCTGCCCCATGAACTGGTTGCAGGGAAATCCGATGACGCTGAAACCCCGATCGCCATACGTGCGCTGCAGATGTTCGAGCTGCTCGTACTGCGGAGTCAATCCACATTTTGAAGCGACGTTGACGACGAGAATTACGTCCGCACCGAGGTCATCGAGAGTCTTCTCGGTGCCCTGAGCATCCGTAAAGGGGATCTGGCGAACGCTGGAATCAGTCATATCCACAGCCTATGTTGCCGCTCACCCACGAAGGGTTGCGAGGATGGGAGAATAGAGAAGATATGACCACCGCAATAGCTTCCGCCCGCGCCCTGCGCATCGGCCCGATCGACCTCGACGTGCCGGTCGTTCTTGCACCCATGGCGGGCATTACGAACACTGCTTTCCGCCGACTCTGCCGCGAGTACGGTGCGGGACTCTACGTCAGCGAGATGATCACCTCACGTGCACTCGTTGAACGCAATGAGACGACGATGCGATTGATCCAGCATCACGAGAGCGAAACCCCGCGCTCTATCCAGCTCTATGGTGTTGACCCGAAGACGATCGCTGAGGCCGTGCGCATCATCGTTGCGGAAGATCACGCCGATCACATTGACTTGAACTTCGGATGCCCCGTGCCCAAGGTCACCCGCAAGGGCGGGGGAGCAGCGCTGCCCTGGAAGACGTCGCTGTTCGCCGCGATCGTTGAGCAGGCAGTGGAGGCGGCAGGGCCTCTGCCACTGACAGTCAAGATGCGCAAAGGCATCGATGCTGATCACCTCACATTCCTCGAGGCAGGTCGTGCGGCAGAAGACGCTGGCGTCGCAGCGATCGCTCTGCACGCCCGTACGGCGAACGAGTTTTACTCAGGTCATGCGGATTGGAATGCGATCGGCGAGCTCAAGCAGGCGGTCACCAGCGTTCCGGTCCTCGGCAACGGTGACATCTGGTCAGCAGACGATGCCGTACAGATGATGGCGCAGACAGACTGCGACGGCGTTGTTGTCGGTCGCGGATGCCTCGGCCGCCCCTGGCTATTCGGAGAACTGGCCGCAGCATTTGGTCGCGAACACCCTCCGGTTGATGCAACGCTCGGCTTCGTTGCCAATGCATTCCGTCGTCACGCCGAACTGCTCGTCGAGTTCCTAGGCGATGAAGACCACGGATGCCGCGATATCCGCAAGCATGTCGCCTGGTATTTCAAGGGCTACCCGGTCGGCGGCGATGTGCGCACAGGCCTCGCCACTGCACAGAGCCTCGCTCACATCGATGAGCTTCTCGGCCAGCTCGACCATGACGCTCCCTACCCCGGTGAGGATGCGGAAGGCCAGCGCGGTCGTGCAGGTCGCCCTAAGCGCACTGCGCTGCCGGATAAGTGGTTGGACTCCCGCGAACTTGCGGCAGATGCCGGTGAGATGCTGCGTGGAGCGGAGATCGAGAACAATGGTGGCTAGTGGTTACGATCTCCGTGATGCCGAGCGCTACTTCGCGGAGACACACCGCTCTGAGCGCGATGATTTCGCCCGAGACCGTGCTCGCGTGCTGCACTCTGCCGCTCTTCGGCGCCTCGCAGCTAAGACGCAGGTGCTGAGCCCTGCCAGCACGGCTGATTTCGCCCGTAACCGGCTCACACACTCACTGGAAGTTGCCCAGGTCGGCCGCGAACTCGCCGTGACTCTCGGCGTTTCTGCCGACGTGGTTGACACCGCATGCCTGAGCCATGACCTCGGGCATCCGCCGTTCGGTCATAACGGAGAGCGCGCGCTCAACGACTGGGCAGAGAACATCGGCGGCTTCGAGGGCAACGCACAGTCGCTGCGTATTCTCACTCGCCTCGAGGCGAAGGCCATCGACAATGAAGGCCACTCCGTCGGGTTGAACCTCACGCGGGCGAGCCTCGATGCCACGTGTAAATACCCGTGGACGGTTGACAGCCCGATACCTGACCCTGGTGGACGTTTGAAGTTCGGTGTCTACCCAGAAGATGAGGCGGTCTTCCGCTGGATGCGCGAGGGCGCCCCAGAACGTTTGCGCTGCATCGAGGCAGAGATCATGGACCTCTCTGATGACATCGGCTACTCCGTCCACGACTTCGAAGACGCCATCGTCAACGGCTATCTCGATGTCGCGGTACTTTCGAGCCCAGCAGAGCACGAGGCGCTTCTTGGGCGGATTCAGCAGTGGGTCGGTTATGACTTCACGCGTGAAGAGCTCGCTGATGCCCTAGACCGCTTGACGAGCCAGCCGATGTGGTTGAGCTCCTTTGATCGCTCGCGCCGTGATCTCGCACGCTTGAAGAACCTGACCAGTGATCTGATCGGACGCTTCGCTCGTGCTGCGGTCGGCGCCACGCGTGATGCTTACAGCGGCCCGTCACTCGCTCGGTACAACGCCCACGTGGTGGTGCCACGAGAGGTCGAGGTTGAGATCGCCGTGCTGAAGGGCATCATGGGGCAGGCGATCGTCACGATCGATGCGCGCAAGGGCGTCTACAAAGAACAGCGCCGAGTGCTTAAGCGGCTCGCCGATGCTCTGTGGTCGACCGACACACTGTGGATCAGCGGGGCCGATGTGCTCGAGCCTGCTTTCGCCGCCGACTTTGTCGATGCGACATCTGATGCCGAGCGCGCCAGGGTCGTCGTCGATCAGATTGCCAGTCTCACGGATCAGACGGCGCTGGATTGGCACGGCCGGCTCGTGGGCGATGTGGACCCCGCAGAGGTGGGAATCTGGAGCCCGCGTAATGCTCGTTCTGTTGCTCGTGCACATGCACCTGCTGGGATGGTCGGCGAAGGAGCCCACTGATGCCCAGAATTCGACAGGCTGACGTCGATGAAGTGAAGTCGCGGACAAACATCGGCGACATCGTTGGTGAGCGCGTTTCGTTGAAGTCTGCCGGTGTCGGATCTCTGAAGGGGCTGTGCCCATTCCACGATGAGAAGAGCCCCAGCTTCCACGTGCGGCCACAGGTCGGTTTTTACCACTGCTTCGGCTGCGGCGAGTCCGGTGACGTGTATTCATTCCTGCGGGAGATGGATCATGTCAGTTTCACAGAGGCTGTGGAGCGCCTGGCTGGTCGTATCGGCTACACGCTGCACTACGAAGACGGCGGGGCAGCGCCTGAGACGAGCGGCCGAAGCCGGCTCTATGCGGCAAACACCGCCGCTGCCGAGTTCTTCCGTAGCCAACTGCTCACCGCAGAAGCAGAGACCGGACGTCGCTTTCTCGGCGAACGAGGCTTTGATGCGGGCGCGGCTGCGCATTTTGGTGTCGGCTACGCCCCACGCGGGTGGGAGCACATGATGAAGGCTCTCACTGCACAGGGCTTCACTCGTGAAGAGCTACTGGGCGCCGGGCTGGTGTCTCAAGGCCAACGCGGTGTGTATGACCGGTTCCGTGGGCGGCTTGTCTGGCCGATCCGCGACGTGACAGGGCAGACCATCGGGTTCGGAGCACGAAAACTTTTCGATGACGACCAAGGACCGAAGTATCTGAACACCCCGGAGACGATCATCTACAAGAAGGCGCAGGTCCTCTACGGATTGGATCTGGCCAAGCGTGATATTTCGCGGGGAGACCCGCGCCGTGTCGTAGTCGTCGAGGGGTATACAGACGTGATGGCCTGCCACCTCGCGGGCGTCACGACTGCGGTCGCTACCTGTGGCACCGCGTTCGGCGCGGAACATATCAAGGTCCTGCGGCGAGTAATGGGTGATGACTCCGCCTCAGGAGAAGTGGTGTTCACCTTTGACGGTGACGAAGCAGGGCAGAAGGCTGCGCTTCGCGCCTTCACAGAAGATGATCGGTTCAACGCGCAGACCTTCGTGGCGGTCGCGCCGAACGGGCTTGATCCCTGCGATCTGCGACTGCAGCGCGGCGATGCGGCAGTTCGAGGTCTGATGGATGCCAAGGTACCGATGTTCGAGTTCGCGATCGACCGGAAACTCGGTGGCTTTGACCTTTCGACGGTTGAAGGACAGGTTGGCGCGTTGCGCGCGGCGGCGCCGATTGTGGCAGAAATCCGCGACCGCCTGCTGCGTCCCGGGTACGAGCGCGTTCTCGCGAGGCGTCTCGGTATGGATCCCACCGAAGTGCGAGCTGAAGTCGAGCGTGCCGCGCGCGGTGTGAGTCAGACACCGCAGCGCCGCGAAGCCGCGCCTGTACAGAACAGCGAAGCCGAGGCGCCGGCGATTGCCCCCGTGACGCTCGGGAGCCTGCCGCGAACCGCGGATGTCGCTATGGAACGCGGTGCATTGATGGGCGCGCTGCAGTATGGCCACCAGGTTGATCAGGCGATGTTGACTCGTGCGTTGGAGGTTCCGTTCCGTCATCCGGCACTGGACGCTGTGCGCGAGGTGATCGCTGCCGTTGCTGACCGCACCAAAGTCGGCTGGGCCATGGATGCAGTCAATGCTGTGCGCGAGCCATACCGATCCTTGGCGGGAGAGTTGTTGATGGCACCGTTTCCCGCGAGAGATGAAGCGGGAGCTGTGGCCTCGACGGCCGATCTCACCCGGCGCATGATTCTGCGTCACCTCGAACGTGAGAAGAACGAATTGCTGGGCGCGGTGCAGCGGGTGCCGGCAGACTCTGACGGCGGACGCGCGTTGCGCGTGCGTCTGCGAGATCTTGACGCCGAGCGTCAGCGCTTCGCCGAGTCGTAACCGGCTCTCGCCGCTCGTTCGGGGGAGGATGGGGGATATGTCTCGAAGGTCGCTTTCCTCTCATGTAATCGACTGTGTCGACCTCGTCATAGATCGAATCGGCCACGGTTCCCCGACCCGCGCTGTTGACGGCGTAACTTTCGCGCTGCCACCGGGAGAGCTGATCTGTGTCGCTGGTCCCACGGGATCGGGAAAGTCGACGCTGGTCGCCGCGCTCGCGGGCTCGACAGATCCTTCGGTGCGCATCGTCGGCGGACGCGCAGAAGTCTGCGGTGTCAACGTGCGAAAGCCGGGACGTCGCCATCGCGAGCTGACGTATCGCACGGGTTTCATTCCCCAGGGGGCCGGGGCAGATCTTCCTCCCACGCTCACTGTGCAAGAGGTGATCGCCGAACCCATCCTGATCCGCGAAAAGCGCGTGAACACCACAGCACTCTCGATCCGAGTCGCGACGCTGTTGGATGAGTTGCACCTGCCGCTCGGAGTGGCGGCAAAGTTCCCGTATGAACTCAGCGCAGGGATGCGCCAGCGCGTAGCGATCGCGCGCGCGTTTGTCCTGCAGCCACAGGTTCTCATTGCCGATGAACCGCTCGCGAATCTTGACCTTGAGGTACGGCCCGTCGTCTTCGACGCCATCACCCGGCGTCGTAAAGAGAACGACATGGGTGCGCTTCTGGTCACGAATGATGCGGCGTTCATTCGTGAGCTCAACGCCGAGACGCTGATGCTTCGTGCGGGACATGTGATCGCTCGAGGAGTCGGCAAGGACCTACTGTGGGTGCCTAACGCCGAGTCAGACTCAGGGGTTCGCTGAACCGTGAGCGACACGCCCGAGTAGGTCTGTGGATGTCGCAAGCACCCGTAGGAGTTTGCTAGGATTGCAGAGTTGCCTCGGCGACAAAGCCTGATCCCCGATAGCTCAATTGGCAGAGCAGCCGGCTGTTAACCGGCAGGTTGTTGGTTCGAGTCCAACTCGGGGAGCGATACAAAAGTGGCCCCGCCTCACGGCGGGGCCACTTTTCGTTCACGGTGATGATCAGCGCGCAGCGCCCTCAAGCGAGCCTTCGACGTCGCCCGCAGGGTCCAAGACGAGGCACTGGACAAGGCGATCGTTTCCGCTGTCCCAGCTCTCCTGCGTGGGCTCGTACCAGGTGAGATCGAGCGACGATTCTTCGTACGCGAGTCCAACGAACGTCCCGAACTCGGGGACGCACTTGTCCAAAACTTCTTCCTGAATCGCTTCGCTACCGGGGAATTCTCCGTCTGCGAGTTCGAACTCGTGGTACACCTCGTAGCCATGCGGCTCCGAACAAGGCACGACAGCAGACTCATTGGTCTCGCCATCTGACATAGCGCTCTGAGGTATGCAATCGCCGAGCTTCAACGAGAAGATATCAATATCAGATCCCTCGGTGACCTCGCCGGTGTCTTCATCGCGCTGGGCGTCGTTTCCGCCGCCACCGATCAGATTTCCCAGAGCGCCGCAACCGCTCAGTGCGAGACTCAGCGCTGCTGCACCACCGGCAACGGCGAGCGCCCGTTTCGTGCGTAATTTCGTGCTTCTTTCCCCCTCATTGTGTGTGGTTGTGAACCTCAGAAGGCGTCAGCCTTCGAGGTCGTCAACTCCCGGCGTCCAACTGACGCCTGGCTTTCCCCAACCGCGCTTGCGCGCGATCTTCTGGACGGTCTTCCAGTCGCTGTCTGAAAGACGATCGACATAGACGATGCCGTCGAGATGATCGAACTCGTGCTGCATGATGCGCGCGCGCCACCCGTCGACTTCGATGCGCACAGAAGTGCCATCGAGATCGAGACCGGTGACCAGGACGCGATCGGACCGGCGGAGCGCGAATCGCTCGCCAGGGAAAGATAAGCAGCCCTCCGACTCTTCGTCGGGATCAGGAGAGCCAGGCTCTAGGGGCGCCATCCACAGCACCGGGTTGATGAGCACACCGCGCCAGGGATTCTCGTCGTCATCGACGTAGGAATAGGTGTAGATGCGTAACGGTACACCCACCTGCGGCGCCGCTAGGCCCACGCCGGGTGCGGCATCCATCGTCTCGTACATGTCGGCGACGAGGATGCGGATCTCGTCAGTGATGTCGTCGACAGCAGATGCCGGAGAGTGCAGAACAGGATCGCCGATGACGCGAATTGGAAGAACAGCCACGCCACAAGCCTACTGTGAGCGATGCACCCGGTATTGTTTGAGTGTGAGCGCAGGTGTGTGGATGTCAACGTCGGACGTCGGCGACCAACTCGTAGGAGCTTTTCAGAACCCCGCGCTTCTCTTGGGCATCCCCCTCGCCTTGGCGGGCGCGGTGTTCATGTCACTGGGCGCCCAGTACCAGCACCGCGGCGTCGACAAGGTCGAGAAGCTCAGCGGAGCAGGCGGCGCAACGGGTCTTACCGGCGCGCAGCTGAAAGGGCTTCTGACGAGGCCGTCCTGGATTATCGGCACGGTGATGTTGGGCCTGGCGATCGTCTGCCAACTCGCTGCGCTCTCGATTGCACCACTCATCGTGGTCCAGCCGCTCGGTGCAATCGCACTGGTGATGACGACACTGCTCAATGCGCGTATCTCTGGACACACACCCACTCGAAAATCACTCATCTCGATATCGGCATGCGTCGGCGGGATATTCATTTTCGTTTTCTTCGCCGCGATCTTCGCGACGGAGCAGTCAATCTCTGACCGTCAACTCTTTGTCATACTGGCGATCCTCATCGTGGTGATCATTCTGCTCGGCGTATGTTGGCTCGTTCTGCGACACCGCATGCGCGCGCTGTTCTATGTCGTTGGTGCCGGAGTCTTGTACGGCTTTGTGGCGACGCTCGCAAAGGCTGTTATCGAGCGAGTGAAGGCCAGCGAGTTCGACTGGATCACAGTGGTCTGTGTCATCGCGCTGATTGCTGCTGCGGCAGTGGGCGCCTACTTCGTGCAGACTGCCTACAGTTCTGGCCCGCCAGACCTCGTCATCGCCGGTCTCACTGTGGTCGACCCACTTATTGCGGTACTCATTGGAATGCTTGTTCTCGGCGAAGCCGCGGCAGCACCGCCGTGGGCGCTGGTCATTTTCGGCATCGCTGGCGCGATCGCTGTGTGGGGCGTCGTCGGACTCGCTCGTTACCACCCGCAAGTATTGAGCGAGAGTCAGGAAATTGGGATCACCCGCGGGAGCGATGGTGACAAGACTGAGGAAGATCAGTAAGACGGATCGATGAGGTCTTCTGAGACCTCGGAAGCTGCGGCCTGATCCACAAAAAAGATCGTGCGCTTGCGCCCCTTAGCGCCCGCTGCTGGCACATTTGTGTAGCTCGCACCTGCGAGAGCCAGCCCGAGCGCCGAGGCCTTGTCGGCGCCGGTGAGGACCAGCCAGACCCGCTTTGAGCCGTTGATCACCGGCCGCGTCAGCGTGACGCGCTCCGGGGGAGGCTTCGGGGAGTCGCGGACGGGGAGTGCGACAGCATCCGTTTCCGTCACTTCAGAGCGATCGGGGAACAACGAAGCGATGTGTCCATCCGGGCCGACGCCGAGGAAGCAGACGGCGAATGAAGGCCATGGATGATCATCGCTGCCGAACTTCGCCAGCTCTGCCGCATATGACTCGGCGGCTTGATCGAGCGTGAACTCACCGTCGGATGCAGCAACCTCATGCACGTTCTCTGCCGGAACTGAGATGTGATCCAGTAGCGCCTCGCGTGACTGCACAGCGTTGCGATCAGCATCCGCTTTTGCAACGAAACGCTCGTCGCTCCACCAAAAATGAACGAGCGACCAGTCGATCTTGTTGACTTTCGGATGCTCCCGAACCGCGCGGAGTACTGCGCTGCCCATGGAACCGCCGGTGAGAGAAATATGCGCGATGCGGCCATTCTTCGTGCGCGCTTTCACCCGAGTGAGGAAGCGGTCAGCGACACGCTCCGCGAGGGCGGTCGGGGTTGGCTCGACGACGACGAGCTTCTCCTCGGATGATGCCACCATTGCGTTCATTCTCCTGTCTCGGGTGGGCCCAACTTCTCCCAGCCGTCGGTGATCACTCGACCGTACAGGACATCAGGGTCGAGGCGCCGGAGCTCCTCAGCGAGGCATTCGCGGAGCGTCCGTCGCGGCAGATGCAGTTCATGGTCAGGCTGACCTGGCTGCGTGAGCACCGCGACGCTTGTCTCTGGACGCTCGAGCAGAATGTCGCCGCTGGCGCGCGTAAGGCGTACGGACTTGATACCGGCTTCCCAATGCGAGGGATCTTCGAACTGCCAGCGCACGGGGGCATCTAATGCAAGACCCAGCCATGCCGCCAACAGCGCAGTGGACGGCGAAGCTGCTGCTCCCAGCACCTCAGCCGATGTAATCGTTTCGTATGGCGGCTGGTCGAGCACGGCGGCGAGCTGCTCACGCCAGTGCGTCAGACGAGTCCATGCGAGATCGGTGTCACCGGGAGCATGTGTCTTTCCCCGGACCGCGAGCTGTTCGCGTACGTCCGCAGAGGTCGCAGCATCTGTAATGCGTCGCTGTGCGATGCGTCCTAGCGGAGACGCAGCCGGGTTAGCCGGTGCATCCTCAGGCCACCAGGCAACGACCGGTGCGTCCGGAAGAAGAAGCCCTGTGACAAGGCTCTCTTCATTGCTGGCCGCGTCGCCATACGCTCGCAGCACGATGACCTCGCTGGCGCCAGCGTCGCCACCGACGCGAATTTGCGCATCAAGATGCGCTTCGCCTTCACCAGTAGTGAGAACGATAACGCGCATGGGATGCTCGCGCGATGCGTCATTTGCCGCGTCGATCGCGGCTTCGGCCACGCCATTGCGCGCGGAGATGATCAGCGTGAGGACACGGCCAAGCGCCACGGCGCCGCCGTCTTCGCGTACCTTGACGAGATGCTTCGCGACCTGGCTCACGGTCGTGTCGGGAAGGTCGATAATCACGGTCGTCTCCAGACTCGTCCGTCACGGGCAAGAAGGGCATCAGCCGAAGCAGGGCCCCACGATCCCGGTGCATACTGCTCGAGCGGTCCGCCTTCGGCGGCCCAGTGCTGCTCTACGGGGTCAAGTATCTTCCAGCTCAACTCGACCTCTTCATGCCGGGGGAACAGCGGAGGATCTCCCAGCAGCACGTCGAGGATGAGTCGCTCGTAGGCCTCAGGGCTGGCCTCGGTGAAGGCGTGGCCGTAACCGAAGTCCATGGTCACGTCGCGCACATTCGTGCCAGCTCCAGGAACTTTCGAGCCGAATCGGATGGTGACACCCTCATCGGGCTGCACACGGATTACGAGCGCGTTCTGGCCGAGCTCTGCAGCATTACCGCTGCCGAAGAGATGCTCAGGAGCTCGGTTGAACACCACAGCGATCTCCGTGACTCGACGGCCGAGACGCTTGCCGCTCCGAAGGTAGAACGGCACACCCGCCCATCGTCGAGTCGCGATCTCCAGCTTGATCGCCGCGTAGGTCTCCGTGATGGATTCAGGATTCATTCCGTCTTCGCTGAGGAAACCATCGACCTGTTCGCCACCCTGCCAGCCGCCGTCGTACTGCCCGCGGGCGGTGGCGAGGGAGAGATCATCCGGAAGCTGGACAGCGGCGAGTACCTTCTCTTTCTCCGCACGAAGGTGCTCGGCAGAAAGGCTGATGGGCTCCTCCATTGCCGTGAGCGCGAGTAGCTGCAGAAGGTGGTTCTGGATCACATCGCGCGCAGCGCCGATTCCGTCGTAGTAGCCAGCGCGACCACCTACACCGATGTCCTCCGCCATAGTGATCTGCACGTGATCGACGTAGTTACGGTTCCAGATCGGCTCATAGAGCTCGTTCGCGAAGCGCAGCGCGAGGATGTTCTGCACTGTCTCCTTGCCGAGGTAGTGATCGATACGGAAGATCGAGTCGGCGGGGAAAGCCACCTCGAGTGCCTCGTTCAGTGCACGTGCAGAATCAAGGTTGTGCCCGAACGGCTTCTCGATGACAACACGTCGCCACTGGTCGTCTCCACGATCTTCACCGACAAGTCCAGATTCCTTGAGCTGCTTCGCGACCACAGGGAAAGACTTCGGAGGGATCGACAGGTAGTACGCGTGGTTTCCCATCGTGCCACGTTCTACGTCGAGCTTTTCTACCGTCTCGCGCAGCTTTGTGAAGGATTCCGGGTTGTCGAACTCACCCGAGACGAAACGGATGCCCTGTAGCAGTTGCTGCCAGGTTTCCTCTCGAAACTCGGTGCGTGCGTGCTGTTTCACCGCGTCGTAGACGACCTGGGCGAAGTCCTGATCCTCCCAGTCGCGGCGCGCGAACCCGACGAGCGCAAATCCCGGGGGAAGAAGTCCACGGTTCGCTAGGTCGTACACAGCGGGCATGAGCTTCTTGCGGGACAAATCGCCGGTCACACCGAAGATCACCAGCGCGCTGGGACCTGCGATGCGATTGAGGCGGCGGTCGTCGGGGTCGCGCAGCGGGTTATGGCCGCGTGATACGGAAACGGTCATCGGTGGGGGAATCTCCTACTGACGGCGTGCGTCTGATTACTTCTGGGCAGCTTCGAACAGAGCCACGACATCGGCTGAGTCATCTGTGATTGTCAATGACACCACAGGGCGACCGTGCTCGGCGAGGACACCGGCGTCGCCGGCGGCCTGTGCCTCGATGAGCTGGCCGTAGGTGAAGGGACGATCGGGGATCTCAAGGTCAACGTCGGTACGTTCCAAGATCTGCAGGAACACGCCCTGAGCGGGGCCGCCCTTGTGATACTGGCCGGTTGAGTGCAGGAATCGCGGTCCCCATCCGAAGGTGGTGGGGCGGCCGGAATCAGCGGCGACCAGCTCGCGGAGGCCCTGCAACTGAGGAAGTTCCAAGCGGTTGACGTACGCCTGGATTGCGACGTAGCCATCCTCATCCAGCTGAGCCCACAGGGCATCCAGCACGGCTTCGATGTTGCCTGAGGCGGCAAGCGCCGGGTCAGAAACGCGCACTTCGATGCCGTTTTCAACGAATGCGGGCGGTGCTTGCTCCGGTCGCTCATCAAGCAGGCCGCGCGTGGCGATCTTTGCAGATTCCACGTCGGGCTGGTTGAACGGGTCGATGCTCAAGAGATACCCCGCGATAGCAGTGGCATACTCCCAGACCATGAAGTTAGCTCCGAGCGAGCCGCTGACCAGGATTTCTCCTTGGTGACGCTCATTCAGATGGAACTCATTCGCGTCATCGACGAGACGCACGATCTGCAGATCAGCCGGCACCTCTTCTACCTCAGGCGAGACCGGGAGAAGCACGACAGGAAGGATGCCAGTGCCTTCTTTACCTGTGGACTCCGCAATAAGCTGCTCGATCCAATCGGGCAGGCCCTTGATGTGCGTGCCGTCAGTGATCAGGCCCAGCTTGTCGCGACGCGGGCTGGTGGCGGCGATAGCTGCGCCGAGTCGCAACGCGGGGTTATCTGCCTGGTCGACGGCAACCTGCAGGAGCGTCGCCTCAGCCTCATCGAGCAACTCGTCGATGTCGACTCCAGCAAGGCCAGAGGGGACGAGCCCGAAGGCGGTGAGAGCCGAGTAGCGGCCGCCGACGTTCGGGTCGGCGTTGAAGACTCGGAACCCGTCGGCACGTGCCGCGGTGTCGAGCGGCGAACCTGGGTCGGTGACGACGACGATGCGCTCGATCGGGTCGATGCCTAGGTCGCGGAACGCGGCTTCGAAGGTGCGCTTTTGCGAGTCGGTCTCGACGGTAGAGCCAGACTTCGAAGAAACCACGAGTACGGTCTCGCGCAGACCCTCGTCAAGTGCTGCCAGCACCTGGCCAGGAGAGGTCGAGTCGAGGATCGTGATCGGGACACCGGCGGTGTTGCTGATGACCTCAGGAGCCAGCGAAGAGCCGCCCATGCCGGCGAGCACGACACGCGTTACTCCCTTGGCCCGCAGTTCGTCGCGAAGCGCCGTGATCTCGGCAACCAGCGGGCGAGAAACTGAGACAGCCTCAACCCAACCGAGACGCTTGGATGCTTCGGCCTCTGCGGCCTCGCCCCAGAGTGTCGAATCGAAGGCGGTAATGCGCGATGCGATGAGATCACCGACGAGTTGCGGAACGACCTCGTCGATCGCGACCCTTGCCGCGCCCGTGGCGTGGATAGAGAATGTCATCGCTGGGCCTCGAGACCTTCCTTGACCTGGGCGAGCAGGTCATGCCAAGAGTCGATGAACTTCTTCACGCCCTCGTCTTCCAGCACCTGAGTGACGTCAGCGAAGTCGACGCCGACCTTCTCGAGCCCTGCGAAAACCGCGCGGGCTTCTTCGTAGCCACCGGTGATCGTGTCGCCAGTGATGACGGCGTGGTCGAACGTCGCCTCGAGTGTCTTCTCGGGCATGGTGTTCACGACGCCGTTGGCGACGAGTTCAGTCACGTACAGCGTGTCGGGCAGCGCAGGATCCTTGACGCCCGTCGAGGCCCACAGCGGACGCTGCAAATTAGCACCTGCGTCGAGGAGCGCCTTCGCGCGGTCGCCTGCGAAGCTCTGCTCGAACAGTTCGTAAGCGAGACGGGCGTTGGCGAGTCCGGCTTTGCTCTTCAGCGCGAGTGCCTCGTCGGTGCCGATGGCGGTGAGTCGGTTGTCAGTTTCGGTATCGACGCGCGACACGAAGAACGAGGCGACGGAGTGGATCGTCGAAAGATCGATGCCAGCGGCCTTCGCGGTCTCGAGTCCGGTGAGATAGGCGTCAACGACGGCGGCGTAGCGCTCGAGACTGAAGATCAGCGTCACATTCACACTGATCCCGGCGCCGATGGATTCGGCGATCGCCGGAAGTCCCGCCTTGGTGGCAGGAATCTTCACCAGCAAGTTCGGGCGGTCAACCTTTTCCCACAGCTCCTTGGCCTGAGTGACCGTGCCAGCGGTGTCATGAGCGAGGTCGGGGGAGACCTCGATTGAGACGCGACCGTCGACGTGATCTGAGGACTCCCAGACCGGACGGAAGACGTCTAGTGCAGCCTGGACATCCTGGGTTGTGGCAGCGAATACGGCCTCTTCAGCCGTCGCGCCGGAGGCAGCGAGTTCGGTGACCTGCGCGTCGTACGACGTGTCGTTTTCGTCGGTGATCGCGTTGGCGAAGATCGTCGGGTTCGTGGTGACACCGACGACGTTGCGCTTTTCGATCAGGTCAGCAAGGTTGCCTGAATTGATCCGGATGCGCGAGAGATCGTCGAGCCAGATGCTGACTCCTGCAGCTGAGAGGTCTGCGGTGGGGGTGCTCATGCGTTCTCCTTGATGGTCTCGCGGGCCGCCTCAACGACGGCTTCGGCAGTGATGCCGAACTTCTGGAACAGAGTTTTATAGTCGGCCGAAGCGCCGAAGTGATCGATGGCAACGGAGCGGCCCTTGTCGCCAACGATGCCGCGCCAGCTGAGCGCGGAGCCTGCTTCGACCGAGACGCGCGCGGTGACACCTGCAGGCAGCACGGACTCGCGGTACGCGGCATCCTGCTCGTCGAACCATTCCAACGACGGGACAGAGACGACGCGTGCGTTGACGCCCTCAGCGGCCAGCGTCTCGCGTGCGGATACCGCGAGCTGCACCTCGGAGCCGGTAGCGACGAGAATGACGTCGGGCGTGCCGTTCGGTGCCTCAGCGAGCACGTACGCGCCCTTGGTCGCGTTGTCAGCCGATGCGAAGACATCGCCGGATGCTGTGCCTTCACCGCGCTCGAACACCGGAATGTTCTGACGGGTCAGGGCAAGACCTGCGGGACCCTCGTGACGGCGAAGCAACTCGAGCCACACCACTGAGGTCTCATTCGCATCTGCCGGACGAACCATCGTGAAGTTCGGGATGGCGCGCAGTGACGCGATTTGCTCAATCGGCTGGTGCGTGGGGCCGTCTTCGCCGAGCGCGACAGAATCGTGCGTCCAAACAAAGAGGCTCGGAATGTTCATGAGCGCAGCGAGACGCACCGCAGGACGCATGTAATCGCTGAAGATAAGGAACGTGCCACCGAATGCGCGCGTCGGGCCGTGCAACACGATGCCATTGATGATTGCGCCCATCGCGTGCTCGCGGATACCGAAGTGCAACACGCGACCGTAGGGGTTTCCGGACCACTCGTGTGTTGACCACTCGGTGGGGATGAACGACGGTGCGTTCTTGATCGTCGTGAGGTTCGACTCAGCGAGGTCAGCGGAGCCGCCCCACAGCTCGGGGAGCTCAGCGGCGAGAGCATTGATGACCTGCCCGGATGCGGCGCGCGTAGAAACATCCTTGCCTGCCTCAAAAGTAGGCAGCGCGCTCGCGATATCAGCTGGAAGTTCCTGTGCCTCAAGACGGTCGAGCAGCGCCTTGCGCTCCGGGTTCGCCGCAGCCCAAGCGTCGAACGACTTCTGCCAGACGGCGCGTTCGTCAGCTGCGCGGTTCGCGAGTTCACGGGTGTGCGCGAGGATGTCGTCGTCGACGACGAAGTTCTGCTCCGGGTCGAAGCCCAGTACCTTCTTCGTCGCGGCGAGTTCATCGCCGCCGAGAGCCGAGCCATGAATCTTGCCCGAGTTCTGCTTGCCCGGAGAAGGCCAGCCGATGATCGTCTTGAGGATGATCAGAGACGGCTTGTCAGTCTCGCCCTTGGCGGCTTCGATTGCCGCATGCAGCTCAGCGACGTCTTCGACGTATTGACCGGTCTTCTTCCAATCAACGGTCAGCACCTGCCAGCCATAAGCCTCGTAGCGCTTCGCGACATCTTCAGTAAAGGCGACGTTGGTGTCGTCTTCGATGGAGATCTGATTCGAGTCGTAGATCGCGATCAGGTTGCCGAGTTGCTGGTGGCCGGCGAGTGAGCCGGCTTCGCTCGTGACGCCCTCCTGCAGGTCGCCGTCACCGGCAATGACATACACAAAGTGGTCGAAGGGGCTCTTGCCCCCTTCGGTCTCTGGATCGAACAGGCCGCGCTCGTAGCGGGCCGCATAGGCGAATCCGACGGCAGAGGCGAGACCCTGGCCCAGGGGGCCTGTGGTGATCTCAACGCCCTTGGTGTGGCCGTACTCGGGGTGACCCGGAGTTTTCGAACCCCAGGTGCGTAGGGACTTGAGGTCATCGAGTTCGAGACCGAAGCCGCCGAGGTACAACTGCACGTACTGCGTCAGCGACGAGTGGCCGACGGAGAGGATGAAGCGGTCGCGACCCAACCAATCGACATCAGCCGGGTCATGGCGCATCACGCGCTGGTACAGGAGGTACGCGGCGGGCGCAAGGCTCATCGCTGTTCCTGGGTGACCGTTGCCGACCTTCTCAACGGCATCCGCCGCCAATACTCGGGCGGTATCCACCGCACGTCGATCGATCTCAGCCCACTGCAGTTCCGTCACGGTCATGCCCTTTCCAACTACTTCGAGGGCGCCCATATTCCACTGGCGGTTCCGCGTCGTCACGGAGAGTGCACAGCGCCGGGCGCGCGAGTGGGTTTCAGCTTACTGGTGCGACAGCCCCGGCGATACGAGTCTTACGTCGTGAGACAGTCGCTGCGGGTGGACTAGAATGAAATGGTTGTCGGAGTGTGCTCGGAGGAGGCGATCGATATCTCGACCATGTCGCATGCGACGGCGGTGAAGCGGCCGTTCAGTCAGACGATCAAGGCGTACGTTGCACTGACCAAGCCGCGCGTTCTCGAGTTGCTGCTCGTCTCCACAGTTCCCGTCATGTTTCTCGCTGAAGGCGGGATGCCTAATCTTTGGCTTGTGCTTGCCACCGTGATCGGCGGCGCGATGAGCGCGGGGTCGGCAGCGTCATTCAACATGTACCTCGACCGGGACATGGACGCGCACATGCGACGCACGGAGCATCGTCCGATCGTCACAGGGCAGGTATCACCGCGTGCCGCCCTGATTTTCTCGTGGGTTCTTGCCGTGCTATCCACGGTCTGGCTGTTTGTCACCACGAACTGGGTCACGACCGCGCTGTCTGTCGCGGCAATCTTCTTCTACGTCGTGATTTATACGATGATCCTCAAGCGTCGCACTGAGCAGAACATCATCTGGGGAGGCATCGCAGGATGTTTCCCGGTGGTTATCGGCTGGTCGGCGGTCACTGGTGATGTCGGCTGGCCCGCTATCGTGCTGTTCGCGTTGATCTTCCTATGGACGCCTGCACATTACTGGCCGCTGTCGATGAAGTACCGCGATGACTACTCCGATGCCGATGTGCCGATGCTGGGCGTGACGCGAAACGCGTCGCAGGTCGGTCTTCAGGTCATTCTTTACGCATGGGCAACGGTGGCGTGTTCGCTGCTGTTGATTCCCGTCGGCGAGATGGGTCTGGTCTATACAGTCTCTGCCGTCGTGTTCGGTGGCTGGTTTGTCTATGAATCGCACCGGCTCTACAGCCAGGCGGTGCGTGGAACAAACCCGCGTCCGATGCGGGTGTTCCACGCATCCATCACCTACCTGACGCTGCTGTTCGTTGCTGTCGCGGTTGATCCGCTGTTGCCGTTCTGATCGACAAGTTCGGGATCTGTTTCGGTCACTGACTCTTCAACGATCTCAGGGGTCTTTTCCTTCTGTTCGGTCGTAGCGTCGATCGGTGAGCCTTCAACGCCCTCAGGGGTCGAGGCATCCGAGGCGTCCGTCGTGTCGTCGAGAGGCTCGACAACAACAGGTGCGGCGGGGATGAGCGCTTTCGCCGCTCCGAGGAAGAGCGTGAGAAAGATACCGAGGATGCCGGCCGCAAGCAGCGCGGCTCCCGAGGTGACCCACGCCTGCCCAACGTAAACCTCGACGTTGGTGGCGGTTCCATCCAGGATCGTCGTGAGCATTGTGGTGGTGCTGTCCCACACCAGCCATCCTCCGACGGCTGCGGATGCGAGGGACAGGACGAGCAGCAGCCAGTATGACGTGCTGCGTGTAAGTGACGTGTTCTTCATGCTCGCCACGCTCGCCGACGAACTGATGCGGGAGCTATGCGCCAGCGATGTGCGAGGTGTGTGGTGACTGTTCTAGATGTAAGTCAATCGGGTGCATCGACCGGCTTCTTCATACGAAGTACGACGACGGTGTACGCGGCGGCGGAAAGCGCGGCAAGAACCATATGGATGCCGACGAGGAGCGCGGGGAGACCGTCACGTGCTTGCCAGACGCCCACAAAGATCTGCACCGCAATGGCCACGACAAGCACCAAAAGCCACTGACGAGGACGGAGCCGAAGCACCCACGCGCTGATCGCCATAATCAGCACCAGACCGCCGAGGATGTACCCGGGCCAGGAGTGCACGTGGGCGAGGAAACTGGCATCGAAGCCATCGCGGATGACCTCGATGTCGCCAGAGTGTGGGCCGGAACCCGTGGTGAGGACGCCGAAGAAGATCGTTGCAACCAGGGCGAGGCCGGTGAGGTAAGAAAGCACGGTGAACCAGAGAGGAACGACTCGTTTGCGCGGAGCATCAGACTCGTGCATGCGCACCAAGAATGCTGCTGTCACGCATACGAGCGCCAAAGACGACGCGTAGTGGAAGCCGACGATCCACGGGTTCAGCCCGGTGAGAACGGTGATTCCTCCAACTAGGGCTTGCGCCACTACGCCGACGAGCGCAATCCACGCGAGGCTGACGAGATCTCGACGCGCTGGCGCGAAACGCAGGGAATCGACCGCACCTGCGATGGTTCCCAGCAACAGCCCGAGCGAGAAGAACGGGAACGCGGGCGCGCCTGCCAATGACGCCATCGCGAAGCAGATGGCACCCGCAGCGATTGATCCCAGTGCGAACCACAACGTCGGTTTCAGTAGTCGAAGGCCGCCGAGCGCAAACAGTGTCAAGAGGAGTACCGCGATCGCGACGATTCCGACGACGCCGGTCATCATGCGGTTGCCGAATTCGATGATGCCGTGGATGCCCTGTTCTGCGGTGGGGACCAGGGAATCGGGGGTGCAGAGCGGCCATTCGGAGCATCCGAGCCCTGAACCTGTCAGGCGTACAGCGCCGCCGGTGCCGATGATGACGACCTCGGCGATGAAAGACAACCATGCGAGGACGCGCAGTGGCTTTCCAATCGGGGAGGGCAGCCGACTCCAAAACCCGTTGTGGTCGGTGGATGTGGCGGGCGCGACGGTCTCAGACATGGGCCTCCGGTTCGCGCCAGGCACCGGGCACGGCCCGGAAGTCAGGGGGAACCTGTAGAATCGGATTGTTGCGATGCGTGCGCTTCACGCGCGAAACGCATCATCAACAGTTTAGGCGCTAAGAAAGCGTCTGTGATGAGGCCCACCAGCGACAACCAACCCCGACTACTCGACGGGGCCATGGCATGTCGGGGCGGCTGATACCGTTGCGGCCCAACAAGGAGAGTGTGATGTCGGATGTGCTGATCGATCGCCCGGAACTTGACAGTCTGGGGGTGTACGAGTTCGGCTGGCACGATGCAGATTCTGCTGGTGCGAGCGCGAAACGTGGAATTTCTGAAGCCGTCGTGCGCGACATCTCGGCGTTGAAGAGCGAACCCGAATGGATGCTGAAGAACCGCCTCAAGGGGTATCAGCTCTTCGGTCGCAAGCCCATGCCGACCTGGGGAGCAGACCTCAGCGGCATCGACTTCGAGAACATTAAATACTTTGTCCGTTCGACGGAGAAGCAGGCGCAGTCCTGGGAGGACCTCCCCGCGGAAATCCGCGACACCTACGAAAAGCTCGGCATCCCGGAGGCAGAGCGACAGCGCCTCGTTGCCGGAGTCGCGGCTCAGTACGAGTCCGAGGTCGTCTACCACCAGATCCGTGAGGACCTGGAAGCACAGGGCGTCATCTTCATGGACACCGACACCGCACTTCGCGAGCACCCGGAGTTCTTCGAAGAGTACTTCGGAACGGTCATCCCGGCGGGCGACAACAAGTTCGCGGCTCTCAACACGGCCGTATGGTCAGGTGGTTCCTTCGTATACGTCCCCAAGGGCGTACACGTCGAGATTCCGCTGCAGGCATACTTCCGCATTAACACCGAGAATATGGGCCAGTTCGAGCGGACCCTGATCATCGCGGATGAAGACAGCTACATCCACTACATCGAGGGCTGCACGGCTCCGATCTACAAGTCGGACTCGCTGCACTCGGCCGTCGTCGAGATCATCGTGAAGAAGAACGCTCGCGTTCGCTACACGACGATCCAGAACTGGTCGAACAACGTTTACAACCTCGTCACCAAGCGTGCGGTCGCGCACGAGGGCGCCACGATGGAATGGGTCGATGGCAACATTGGCTCGAAGGTGACGATGAAATACCCGTCGATTTACCTGATGGGTGAGCACGCCAAGGGTGAGACTCTTTCCGTCGCGTTCGCTGGCCCCGGCCAGCACCAGGATGCGGGCGCGAAGATGGTGCACATGGCGCCGTACACACAGTCGTCGATCGTCTCTAAGTCGATTGCTCGCGGTGGAGGTCGCTCTGCGTACCGCGGTGAGGTGCGTGTCGACCCTGTCGCGCATCATTCGTCGAACTCGGTGATCTGTGATGCGCTGCTTGTTGACACGCAGTCCCGATCGGACACCTACCCGTCGATCGATATTCGTGTCGATGACGTGCAGCTCGGACACGAAGCAACCGTCTCGAAGGTCAGCGAAGAACAGCTGTTTTATCTGATGAGCCGTGGCATGGAAGAAACCGAAGCAATGTCGATGATCGTGCGCGGCTTTATCGAGCCGATTGCACGTGAGCTTCCGATGGAATATGCCATGGAACTGAACAAGCTCATTGAAATGGGCATGGAAGGATCGGTCGGCTAAATGGCGGCCTCGACGACAGCGCCCACGGCGGCGCAAGATACGAACGCGCACGTCGACCCGGCAGCCCAGGTGGCTGATGCTGGTTTCGTGCCGGTACAGACCCGCTCTGAGCGTCCCCGCTCGTTTGAGCCTGCGGATTTCGGTACGCCCACGGGCCGCGAGGTCAACTGGAAGCACACTCCGGTGCGCCAGCTCGCGCCACTGTTCGAGGTCGCATCTTCGAACGACGGTGTGACGCATGACGTCATTTCCGGCGAGCAGTACTTCGGGGTGGGACTGCCCGCCGGGACTGCTCCGCGCGGTGAGTTCTTCCTCCCCGAAGACATCACCGCTGCGGTCGCGTGGCAAGGTTCGGCCGAGGCGATGCACATTCGTGTGCCGCGTGATGAAGAGGTCGCGGATCCGATCACCATCAACATCACAGGCCAGGGTGCTGAGCGACGTGCTGACGCACATATCGTTGTTGAAGCGCTGGAGAACAGCACGGCCACTGTGGTGTTGCGCCACTCTGGTTCGGCGCAGTACGCGCAAAACCTCGAGATCATCGCGCGGGCGGGCTCGCGTCTCACAGTGATCAGCGTGCAGCAGTGGGACGACGATGCCGTTCACGCTGCCGCGCATCAGGCACGCGTCGATAGCGATGCGACGCTAAAGCACTTTGTGATCAGCTTCGGTGGCGGGATTGTGCGCGTCAACCCGAACGTAGAGCTTTCCGGCGCTGGTTCAGAAGGCTATTTGAACGGTCTGTCTTTCGCGGATGCCGGCCAGCACTTGGAAAGCCAGGTGTACCTGCATCACAAGGGGCCGCACACTACCGGCGACGTGCTCTACAAGGGCGCGTTGCAGGGCGAGAGTGCGCACAGCGTCTGGATCGGCGATGTGCTCATCGGTGCAGAAGCATCCGGGACGAATTCGTACGAGGCGAACCGCAACCTCGTGCTCACCGAAGGCGCGCGCGCTGACTCGATCCCGAACCTGGAGATTCAAACCGGTGACATCCTCGGCGCCGGGCACGCCAGTGCCACGGGGCGTTTCGATGATGAGCAACTGTTCTATCTACAGACGCGAGGAATTTCTGAAGAAGAGGCGCGCAGACTGGTGGTGCTGGGCTTCCTTACCGACATCGTGTTGCGCCTGCGCATCGCCACGCTCGAAGAGGAACTGCTCAAGGCCATCGACATCGAGCTCGCGCAGGTGAACATATGAGCGCACAGCGCGCCTGCGGTGTGAGCGAACTCGAACAGGATCTGCCAATGCGCGTCGATATTGACGGCGTACCGATGGCGATCGTGCTCGACTCCGCAGGTGAGATTCACGCGATCGGCGACACCTGCACCCATGGCGAAATCTCGCTATCCGAAGGGTTTGTCGAGGGCGATACGCTGGAATGCTGGGCCCACGGCTCACAGTTCTCGCTGCGCACCGGCATTCCCCAAAATCTCCCCGCATATGAGCCCGTTCCGGTCTACGTCGTCACGATTGACGGCGACGACGTGCTCATTGATCCCACTGTCACAAAGGAAGTCTGAATGTCTGTTCTCGAGATCCGCGACCTGCATGTCACGGTCGACACCGAGGCGGGTACGACCCCGATCCTCAACGGAATCAACCTGACCATGAGCACGGGGGAAACCCACGCGATCATGGGGCCGAACGGCTCTGGCAAGTCAACGCTGGCCTACACGATCGCCGGCCACCCGAAGTACACGGTCACCAGCGGCACCATCACGTTCGACGGTGAAGACGTCCTCGCGATGAGTGTGGACGAGCGCGCACGCGCTGGCCTGTTCCTTGCTATGCAGTACCCGGTGGAGATCCCCGGCGTTACCGTGACGAACTTCCTGCGCACCGCAAAGACTGCGCTCGATGGTGAGGCTCCCTCGATCCGTCACTGGACCAAGGACGTCAAGCAGGCTATGACGAACCTGCGGATGGACCCGAAGTTTGCACAGCGCAACGTCAACGAAGGTTTCTCCGGTGGCGAGAAGAAGCGTCACGAGATCCTGCAGCTTGAGGTACTCAAGCCGAAGTTCGCTGTGCTCGATGAGACTGACTCCGGTCTTGACGTCGACGCGTTGAAGATCGTCTCTGAAGGCGTGAACCGCGCGAAGGAAGCCAGCGGCCTTGGTGTGCTGTTGATCACGCACTACACCCGCATCCTTCGTTACATCCGTCCTGACTTCGTGCACGTGGTTGTTGCAGGCAAGATCGTCGAAGAAGGCGGCCCTGAGCTTGCTGACCGGCTGGAGGAAGAGGGATACGACCGTTTCCTCGACCCTTCGGCTCCGATCCAGGCGTAGGCTGAGCCGTATGACCGCGACGCTTGCTCCTGAGAAGTTCGATGAGGTCACCGAGGCGCTCAAAGACGTCATGGATCCCGAGTTGGGGATCAACGTCGTCGACCTCGGCCTCATCTATGACCTCGCCTGGGATGACGAGAACGATGCTCTCGTCATCCACATGACGCTGACGAGTGCTGGTTGCCCGCTCACCGATGTTCTGGAAGAGCAGACGGCGCAGGCCCTGGATGAGGTCGTCGATCGGTTCCGCATCAACTGGGTGTGGATGCCGCCGTGGGGTCCCGAGAAGATCACTGACGACGGGCGCGACATGATGCGCGCGCTCGGCTTCGCCATCTAGCACTCAAGTGATTACGCCGGTGAAGGCACTCCCGCTGGACGTTCTTCGCGAGCGCACCAGCGAGAAGTGGCGAGAGTACCCCGCCGATGTGTTGCCACTCTTCGTTGCTGAGACGGACTTTGCTCTTGCGCCGACGATTTCGCGCGCGCTGGAGCGTGCGGTGCGCATCGGCGATACCGGCTACGTCGCGTCGAAGACGCCACTTGCTGAGGCGTACGCCGGCTTTGCAGAGCGCCGATTCGGCTGGAACCCTGATGCCGCCAGGATGCGATCGACTGCGGACGTCAGTATGGGCATCGTGGAGATCCTGCGCAGGGTGACAACGCCCGGTGACCGCGTGATCGTCACGACACCTGTGTACCCGCCGTTCTTCGACCTGGTCGAGGAAGC
Organism: Microbacterium sp.; assembly: GCA_003524435.1. GTDB lineage: Bacteria > Actinomycetota > Actinomycetes > Actinomycetales > Microbacteriaceae > Microbacterium. The sequence goes on along the minus strand of DQHP01000040.1, from coordinate 14,734 downwards.
CGCCGCGGTCGTAGAACGCGTTTCGCTGCACGACACAGGGACCGGGTGGGAACTCGATCTCGATGGCATTCGTGTCGCGCTTGAGGCAGGTGCGCGCGCCGTGCTGCTGTGCAACCCGCACAATCCGACCGGTACCGTGCATTCTGCGGCGTCTCTGCAGTTGCTGGCTGAGCTGGCCGCCGCGCACGGGGCTGTGGTCGTGTCTGACGAGATCCACGCGCCGCTCGCGCAGCCGGATGCGGGATTCACGCCGTTTCTTTCTGTGTCGGACGCCGCGCGTGCGGTCGGCTACGCCGTCGTGAGCGCAAGCAAGGCTTTCAACCTCGCGGGGCTCAAGTGCGCGCTGATGGTGACAGCGAGCGATGACACGACGCGTGTCGTGCGAGGAATGCCGGTAGAAGTCGAATGGCGTACGGGGCAGTTCGGATTACTCGCCGCGGTTGCCGCGTTCTCATCCGAGAGTGACGCCTGGTTGAACGGGCTGCTTGCAACGCTTGATGAGAATCGCAGGCTGATCGCTGACCTGCTCGCGACGCATCTGCCCGCAGCGCATTATCGGATCCCGGACGCGGGATATCTGGCCTGGATAGATCTCACTGAGCTCGGCTGGGGCTCCAATCCCTCGAAGCGGATTCTCCGTGAAGCCAAGGTCGCGTTGCACTATGGCCCAGCCTTCGGTGCTGAGGGCGCCGGACACGTGCGTCTGAACTTCGGCACGAGCCCGGAGATCATCACCGAGGCCGTCACCCGTATCGCCGCGCTCAGCGCATGACAGCGGGCAGCCCCGCCTCGATCTGGGACCGGGAACGCGGCTGGGTCACTGTGGGCGCATTCGCCCTGATCTTTCTCGGGGCGATCGAAGCGCTGGCGATGACGACGGTGATGCCGGTCGTCAGCGATGCGCTGGATGGCGAAGCGCTTTTCGCCGTGGCGTTCGCGGGCACCCTCGCCACAAGCGTCATAGGCATGGTTGCCTGCGGTGCATGGTCAGACGCACGTGGACCCCGCGGAGCCCTCTACCTTGCCGTCACCCTCTTCGTCATCGGACTCATCATCTCGGGGTTCGCATTCACGATGGAGCAGTTTCTGATCGGACGGCTGGTACAGGGGCTCGGTGCTGGCGGACAGACCGTTGCGCTCTATGTGATTGTGGCGAGGCTGTATCCACCGCAGCTGCACGGACGAGTGTTCGCCGCGTTCGCCGCTGCATGGGTGGTGCCCGCGATGGTTGGACCCTTCGTTGCCGGGGCGGTGGCAGAGTTTCTCGACTGGCGTTGGGCGTTCCTCGGCGTCGCTGTGCTCACCGTCATCGCGTTCGCGATGATGGCTATACGACTGCGCGGAGTCGACCTCGGTGGCGGCGAAATGATGGACGTCGGCGTCGTGTGGCGCCGTCTGCTCTTAGCCAGCGTTGTGGCTATCGCAGCGGTTGCGGTCGGCCTCTCGGCAGATGCCGTGCCCGTCGTCGGATGGCCGGTCGCGGCCGCCGCTGTAGTTGTGATCGGCTTCGCAGTCGTTCCGCTACTGCCAGCGGGAACATTGCGCGCTGGGCGCGGGCTTGCGAGCGTCGTGCTGGTGCGCGGTCTCGTCGCGGGAGGGTTTTTCGCCGCAGAGGCGTACATTCCGTACCTGTTGATGAAGAAGTTCGACTTCTCACCGACGTGGGCGGGGATAGCCCTGATGTTGGCTGCCTTCGCATGGGCCGGCGGCTCCGCATTGCAGGGCGTCTACGGTGAGCTGCTCGGCAACCGCCGGATCGCGCTGATCAGCTTGGCGCTCATTCTCGCTGCTGTTACGAGCGTGCTCGTGACCATGCTCGCGGATGCCGCGCCAATCGTCATCATCGTCGGCTGGAGCCTCGCGGGCGGAGGGATGGGTCTGTTATATCCGCGGCTTACGGTGTTGACGCTTGCGTATTCTGGACCAGGGAATACCGGATTTAACTCGTCCGCGCTCTCGATATCCGATGCGACGGGGTCCGCCGTCGCTGTTGCTCTCGCCGGGCTGGGAGTTGCGACTCTCGGGGGCGGGGTCGATGAGTTCAGTGTGGTCTACGTATTCTGCATCGCGCTGATTCTTGTCGCTGTGGTTCCGGCGCTCCGACTCGGCCACGGTGCCGAAGTGACCTGAGCGGTTCGTGAGCTGCCTGCTTGCGCGAGGTACAGTGCCAGTGCCGCCATCAAAACAGCGATGCATGCGGTCAGCGGAGTGGTGCCGAATACGAGCAGAATTACGACGGCAATCAAGCCGGCGGATGTCGCAACGGCAACTCGGCGAAGTGATGCCGCCGCCGTTGGCGCAGGGTGTGCTTCAATCCTTGCGAAGACAAGCACGACCGCGGTGGTGATTGCAAGGGCGCTGGCGAGCCAGAACGGACGCCCCAACCACCATTCAAAACTGCTCAGCGCGGGGAGGGCAACGCCGCTCAAGAGAGAGAAAATCGCAGTCGCCCCCGCCATCACGAGCAGTACCGGCATATGCCACAGATAGATCGTCATCGTCCGTGGCGTCACGAAGCCCGTGAACGCGGCTATAGCTGGTCGACGACTGAATCTGTTGAGGTGATCACGAAGCAGAGAGAGCACGGCCGTGTGAGCGATTCCGACCAACAGAAGTGCGGCTGTGGGCGGGTTGATGTTTGCGATCAGGTCGGGTGAGTAGATGCCGCACACGAAGGTGAGGATCAGCGCTGCGACGGCGGTGACCGCGGCGAATGCTCGGGTGCGACGGCTGAGCGCGCCGATGCTCCCATCGGCGAGGAAGAAGCCAAGCTGTTGCAGTGTCATCCAGACGAATGCGAGGTTGATGAAGCCGAGGCCATCGATCCCGCTTGCCGCGCGAATGACGTCCACAGACACGGCAGCGGAGGCGAGTGCCCCGATTGTGAGCAGCGGTGCGCGGCGATGGGCCTCAATCAAGACGGGGAGCATGGCCTGGCAGAACAGGAAGACACCGAGGAACCACAGCGGCTGCGCGTATCGGAAGCCCGCTACGGTGATCAGCTCCGCGGGGACGCCTGCTACCGCGAGCATCACGAGAGCCGCACCGACGATTCCGACCGTGAACACGGCCGGCAGGAGTAGCCGATGGATTCGCCCGGAAATGAACTGCGCCGGTGTCCCGCCCCGTTCACGCAGTCGTTTGTACGCGAGCGGGCCTGAGAATCCCGCGATGACGAAGAACAGCGGCATGACCTGAAGGAGCCAGCTCAGTGGCGCGATCCACGCAGTGCCGTCGCTTGCGTTTTCAAAGACCGGACCGGATGCCGTGACGGTCACGCCGACCATCATCGAGTGCAGTAGTACGACGCCCAGCACACAGAGCGCACGGACAAAATCGATTCCGGTGTCGCGGGTGCTGGTTCGCTCGGGGACCGGCACGCTGTGTTGGAGCGGCGGGGCGATGGCCATGGTGTTCCTCCTCGGTGGCTGTTCGAGGAGACTATGAACACGGTGGGTGCGCGCACATCATACTGTGGTGTGGTCTGGGCCATACCCCGGGTCGAGAAATGCTTAGGCAGGTTCGGCGAGGCCGGTGTTGTACGCGAAGATCACTGCTTGCACGCGGTCTCGAGCACCGATCTTGGCCAGTACCTTGCCGACGTGCGTCTTCACGGTCTGCTCGGCGATGAACAGCGCAGCAGCGATCTCGGTGTTCGAGCGACCCTGCCCGATCAGGATAAGGACCTCCCGCTCTCGGTCAGTGAGATCGGCGAGCAGACTCGAGGATGCTGTGGCTCGAGGCTTCTGGGAGGCGAACTGTGCGATGAGCCGTCGCGTCACACTCGGCGAAAGCAGAGCGTCCCCCGCCGCGATGACGCGTACGGCGTGGACGAGCTCTTCCGGCAGAGCATCCTTCAAGAGAAAGCCGCTCGCGCCCGCCTGCAGAGCGTCGTAGACGTAGTCATCGATATCGAATGTGGTGAGCATCAGGATGCGGGGGACTTTGGCCGCCGAGTAGTTCGGACCGAGGATACGTCTGGTTGCTTCGATGCCGTCGAGCTCTGGCATCCGCACATCCATCAGGATCACGTCCGGATCGAGCCGAGTCGAGAGAGCGACAGCTTCTGCGCCGTTCGTCGCCTGGCCGGTTACGGCGATGCCGTCGTGGGCGTCCAGGAGCGCGGCGAAGCCCGCACGAACCATCGCCTGGTCATCGGCGATGAGCACTTCGATCGTCACGGGGAGCCTTTCGTGGGCAGAGAGAGGGGGCGTCGAGGCAGCCGTGCGGTGACGGTCCAGCCGCCGTCGGGATCAGGGCCGGCGTGGATGCTGCCGCCGAGGATTTCCGTTCGTTCTGTCATACCACGCAGACCATGTCCGCCAGAAAGGGCAGGCTCGTGATCCGAAGGGGCGTTGTGGATCGTGACCGTGGCATCGGCATCATCTGTGGTCAACGATACGGTGATCGCGGCCTCGGGTGCGTGGCGTACGGCATTGCTCAGCGCCTCTTGCGTGATTCGATACACAGCGAGCTGGGTCGGCGCTGACACTTTGTTACTGATGCTCATGGTGAGTGAGAGCGCCGCACCGGCACGCCGAGTTGTCTCGATCAGAGCAGGGATGTCATCGATGCCGCGTTGTGGGGCAAGCTCAGCCGTGTGATCTTCGGTGCGCAGCACGCCGAGGATTCGGCGCATCTCCATGAGCGCTCCGCGTGCGGAGGCGGCGATGTCGTCGAACTCTGCAGCGGCGTCTGATGGGAGCTGCGGTACGCGATAGCGGGCTGTGGAGGCCTGCACCTGAATGAGAGACATGCTGTGGGCAACGACGTCATGCAGCTCTCTTGCGATGCGAGTACGTTCTTCGACCAGTTCGCGTTTTGCTTGTTCCTGGGCGGTGTGTGCGCGTTCGCGAGTGAGTTCATCTCCCAGGCGCAGCCGTCCGGCCAGGAGGACAGCGAGCAGGTAGACACCGCCGACCACGGACGTAGTGACAATCAGGGAGTTGCCGCTGGGGATGGACGGTTGAAACACGGCCGCTGTGATGCCCGCGAATGTGCCGAGGATGAACTGGATGAGGCCGGGGCGCCAGCCATGTCGGAAAGTGATGCTCGCGACAGCGACGGCGAAGGCGAGCAGCATCGGCACGGACCACGGCCAGGGCGCGGCGAGCTGCATCTCGCGAGAGGTCATCAGAGGGATCAGTAAGGCGGAACCGGTAAACAGCGCAGTTCCGATGACCGGGTAGCGGATCGAGATCAGGGGCGCGGCAACAGCGGTGGCGCCGAACAGCATCGTTAACGCCACATGCGTACCGTAAAACACTGTGTGTACCGGGACGAGAACGCAGTAAAGGGCGACAGCGAGAACACTGAGGATCACGATCAACGCGGTGTGTCGATTTCGTGGCAACAGGCGACGAGTGGTGCGTTTTCGCCTCGCGTCGCGTTTTTTCGCCATAGGAGTCATCCTGCCATTTCTATGATCTCGACCGCACCGGGCTCACCTTTAGCCAGCGCCATGAGCTCGGCTTCGCGCGCCGCGCGCCGGCGACGGCGGTGAGCGACGATACGGTCGATCGCGACGCCGAGAACGAGTGCGAATGCGATCCCGATCGCGACGCTGAGCAGCGGCTGGTCCTTGACCCACTGCCCGGCGAGTGTGCCGATGAGTGCACTGTAAAGTGCCCAGCTCGTACCCGCGACGAGGCTCAGAGGCAGAAACTTGCGCCACGAGTATCCGAGTGCGCCGGCGGACATGTTCACAGCGACGCGGCCCACGGGGATATAGCGCGCACCGAGGATGAGCGGTGCACCGTTTGTCATGAGCGTGCGCTGCGCGCGATGGAACGCTGCGGCGATGCGTGGCCTGCGCATCCAAGCGAAGCGCGTCGTTCCGATGGAGCGGCCGATCGCGTAGGCGATGTTGTCGCCGATCATCGCGCCAATTGCTGCCACCGCGATGAGCAGCGGCAGATTCGTCTCACCCGTGGAAGCTGCGACAGCAGCCGCAGCGACCAGAACGGTTTCGCTCGGAATCGGTGGGAAGAACCCGTCGATCACCGCTGTCGCAAACATGACCAGGTAGAGCCAAGGGGATGCTGCAGCCTGCAGGATGAGGTCGTTGATGATGTCCACATGTTGAAAGTTACGCAGTGGTGCATGCGCGGCACATCACTCTGAGGTATCTCCTATGTCATACCTAAGTGGGGTCTTCAACTGGCGGGCACACCCGTGAGGAACGTGCGCACGCCCAGATCGAAGGTCGCCTCGAAGCCGGCAGACGGATCTGCATCAGCTGAGGGGACTGCGGCCCCGTAGCTCTCAGCGTGCAGACGCTGTTGGACGACGAGGGCATGGCCGAGGATGAACTGGAACAGCACTGACGCGCGAGCGTCTGCGTTCTCGGCCGGTGACGGTGAGAGAGCGTCAACGAGCGCGGCATGCGCATGATCGGCACCAAACCCCAGGGCATAGCTGCTCATGACGATCTCGGCGCCGTCGCGGTAGGCGAGGAGGGCATCGCGGATGCCTCGAGCAGCGCTGACCGCTGCGTCGGAACTCGTCGACGACGTAGGCGTGTTGAGGCGAGCGAGAATGCGATCTGCAACCGCCGCGAGGAGTTCCTGTTTGTTGGCGAAATGCCAATACAGGGCGCTGGGCTGCACGCCAAGCTCGTTTGCGAGACGTCGCATGCTGAGATCGGGTAGCCCCACCTCATCGAGCAGGTTCAGGGCAGTAGTCGTGATGCTTTCGCGATCATGTCGGGTGGGGTGGCGTTGGGCGACCATGATCTGAGTATACTGAACGGCGTTCAGGTGAACAGTGTTCAGGAAGGCTCTTCATGTCAACATCCCCTATGTTCAACGCTCGTGATCTGGCGCGTATTGCGATCTTCGCCGCGCTGATCATCGTGCTCGGCACGGTGGCAGTGCCGCTGCCCGGGGGCGTCCCTGTCACGGCGCAGACTCTGGCGGTCATGCTCGCGGGCACGGTGCTCGGCGCACGGAAGGCCCCGTTGGCGGTGCTCATCGTGCTCGTACTTGCCGCGGTCGGTCTCCCGGTGCTCTCGGGTGGACGCGGCGGGATCGGCGTCTTCGTCGGCCCGACAGGGGGATATCTCATCGGGTGGATATTCGGAGCGTTCGTGATCGGTCTGATCGCCCACCGGCAGCGTCCGCAGCCCCGCTGGTGGCGGGTTGCGGCGGGGACCCNNGGTTGCGGCGGGAACCCTCGTCGGCGGCATTGGCGTGATCTACCTGTTCGGGATACCCGTGCAGGCGCTTGTCACCGGTGTCGATCCGCTCGTCACTCTGCTGTCGAGTGCCGTATTTCTGCCAGGAGACGTGCTCAAGGTCGTACTTGCGACGATCCTGACACTCGCGTTATGGCGCGCATACCCGCGCGCATTCGGGCGTGCCGACTCCGTTCACGCTGGCGAGCGAACGCCATCGGATGCTCTCGCCTGAGTCGTTACCCAAGGTCGCGGCTCAGATATCGCTTCGAGACGTCTCTGTCCGCCTCGACGGACACCAGATCCTCACCGACGTCTCGCTTGACGTCAGCGCGAGACGAATCGCTGTCGTTGGTGCAAACGGGTCAGGCAAATCCACATTCGCACGATTGCTCAATGGGTTGGTGACGGCTGCGTCTGGAAGCGTGAATGTACATGGAATTGATGTAGCGGCCGCCATCGCCGCGGCGCGAAAGCGGGTGGGTTTCGTCTTCTCCTCACCGGATGCACAGATCCTGATGCCAACCGTGGCGGAGGATGTCGCGCTGTCTCTGAAGGGCGGTCGTGATCGCGGGGAAATCGCGCGACGCGTGACCGAGACACTTGAGGCATACGGCCTTGCCGATCATGCTGATGCGTCCGCGTACAGCTTGTCCGGCGGTCAGAAGCAGCTTCTTGCTCTTGCATCGGTGCTGGTGAGGGAACCAGCGCTCGTCGTTGCTGACGAGCCGACGACCCTGTTGGATCGGGGCAACGCCAGGCGGATCGGGAACATTCTCATTGACGAACTGCCGATGCAGACGGTGATCGTGACGCACGACTTGGATCTCGCGCGTCGTTGCGACGTCGCGGTCCTGTTTGACGGCGGTCGAGTGCGGGCTGTGGATGACGCGGATGCGGTTATCGACAGTTATGAGCGGATGTTCGTATGATTTCGCTTTATCGCCCTGGTGGGAGCATCCTGCACCGTTTGTCGGCGGGGGTGAAACTGGCCGTGCTCGCTGTCCTCGCATTTGTGCTGTCGGTCTACCCGCACGAGGCGCTCAGTATCGGTGTCGCGCTGGGCGGCGTTGTGCTGGCATATGTTGTTGCGCGTGTGCCGTGGTCAGTGTTCTTTCGACAGCTGTGGCAGCTGCGTGTGCTTGTGGCCGTGCTGGCGGTCTTCCTCGCAGTGTTCGTGTCACCGCTTGCGGCGTGGGTGAACACCGGCCGGGTTGTGGCGATCGTGATGCTGGCCGGTCTTCTGGCTCTCACCACGCGAATGGGCGATCTCCTTGATGTGCTGCAGCGGCTGCTCACGCCGCTTCGCCGCGTCGGTGTGAACGCAGATGCCATTTCGATGACGATCTCACTGTGCATCACAATGGTGCCAGTGATCGCATCTCACGCAGCGATCGTGCGAGAAGCGCAGCAGGCGAGAAACGTTCGCCTGGGGGTCCGCACGGTCGTGCCACTGCTGGTGATGGCGCTGCGTCACGCAGACGATGTTGGTGACGCGCTGGCGGCGCGGGGGATCGCGTGAGCCGGCACTCCCGGATGACACTGACGTCCGCGGCATCGGAGGATGCTCAGGTGGGCGACGTATACTGAGTGGTTGGCCCCTCGGCCGCAATTCCCCTCTGACGAAACGGACCATTTCTGTGCTTGCCGTGCACGACCTCGAGATTCGCGTGGGCGCCCGCCTCCTGATGGAGAACGTGTCGTTCCGCGTGAGCGACGGCGACAAAATCGGCCTCGTCGGCCGTAACGGCGCAGGAAAGACGACCCTCACCAAGGTGCTCGCCGGTGATGAGATGGCGGCCGGCGGTCGCCTGGATCGCAGCGGCGAGATCGGTTATCTCCCGCAGGATCCCCGTACGGGTAACCCCGAAGACCTTGCTCGTACTCGAATTCTCGATGCGCGTGGGCTTGGTCAGCTGCACATCAATATGACCGAAGCATCCATGCGGATGGGGGACTCCGATCCTGCCGTCGCTGAGAAGGCCATGCGCCGCTACGGCAACCTGATGGAGCGTTTTGAAGCGCTAGGCGGCTACGCAGCTGAGGCTGAGGCAGGTTCTATCGCCAACAACCTCTCGCTGCCGGACCGCATTCTCGACCAGCCGTTGTCGACGCTGTCTGGCGGTCAGCGCCGCCGCATCGAGCTCGCTCGCATCCTGTTCTCGGATGCTGAAACGATGATCCTTGACGAGCCGACGAACCACCTCGACGCGGACAGCGTCGTGTGGCTGCGCGAGTTCCTAAAGAACTACAAGGGTGGACTGATCGTGATCAGTCACGATGTGGAGCTCGTAGGAGAGACCGTCAACCGCGTCTTCTACCTCGACGCGAACCGTCAGCACATCGACATTTACAACATGAATTGGAAGAACTACCTGCGTCAGCGGGTGGCCGATGAAGAGCGTCGCAAGAAAGAGCGGGCGAACGCAGAGAAGAAGGCGACGACCCTGCAGTTGCAGGCGGCTCGCTTCGGCGCGAAGGCCTCTAAAGCCGCCGCTGCTCACCAGATGGTCGCTCGCGCAGAGAAGCTTCTTGCGGGGCTTGACGATGTGCGCCAGGAAGATCGCGTAGCGAAGCTGCGGTTCCCGAAGCCGGCGGCATGCGGCAAGACACCAATTTTCGCGACGGGCCTGTCAAAGTCGTACGGATCGTTGGAGATCTTCACCGACGTTGATCTTGCCATTGACCGTGGCTCCAAAGTGGTTATTCTCGGGCTCAACGGTGCGGGAAAGACGACGCTGCTGCGCATGCTCGCTGGCGTCGATGAGGGCGACACCGGAAAGATCGAGCACGGGCATGGCCTGAAGATCGGTTACTACGCCCAGGAACACGAGAACCTCGACGTTGACCGTTCAGTGCTGCAGAACATGGTTTCCGCTGCTCCGCACATCACCGAGATGGAAGCGCGCCGTGTGCTCGGCTCGTTCCTGTTCACGGGCGACGACGTCCTCAAGCCGGCGGGAGTTCTCTCCGGTGGGGAGAAGACGCGTCTGTCGCTTGCGACACTTGTCGTCTCCTCCGCGAATCTGCTCCTGCTTGATGAGCCCACGAACAACCTCGACCCCGCGTCGCGCGAAGAGATCCTTGACGCGCTCGCGCACTATGAGGGCGCTGTGGTGCTCGTCTCGCACGACCCCGGTGCCGTGCAGTCGCTGAACCCTGAGCGCGTGCTCATCCTGCCCGACGGTGTCGAAGACATCTGGAGTCAGGAGTACCAAGACCTCATCGAACTCGCGTAGCCGTGCTGCGCGTCGGTCACGCCGGACGTACCGACGTGATGTGATCAGCGACGCGAGTGAAGACCTGGGCCTGAATCGTGAGGGAATCCTGCCAGTCTGGCTGGCGGAGGGAATGATCGGCGCCGGGGACCTCGTGCACCTGCGCTCCGGTTTCGGTCAGCTCGCTGGGAATCCAATGCCGGTCTGCTGTGCCACCGACTACTAAGTGTCGGGCATCGGCACGCTTGAGCGCAGCGGCGATCTCTGGAACGTTCAGTAGCGGTGTTAGCCAGACGCCGGCGATGCCTGCATCGACGCTGCGGGGGAGTGCGAACGTGCCCAGCGACTTCGCAACAATGAGGTCGAGTGCAGGAACCTCAGCGGAAAATTTGTCGAGTGCATGCTCAAGCATGTGCTGTGCAGAGGGGGAGCTACGATCAGCGTCGTCCCAGGATGCTGTGTACACCCGCCATCCTGCAGCGCGAAGCATCCCCACCGGCCAGTACAGTAACGGTGCCAGCGCGGGGTAGCCAGCCCCTGGCAGTACGAACGCCACCGGTGCATCTGCCGCCGCATCCGCACTTGCATCCACAATCTGCACCATCCCTCGAGCGTAACGGGCTCCGTAAGTGCCTGGCTCTGACGCGATTCATCATTTCTCGGACGCGGCCGACGCGCACTCGCGTTCGTGGGACACGGTAGCGTCGAAGCATGGTTGATCAGGCGCTGGCGAAATCGTTCGAGAACATCGGCGAAGAGTATGACCGGTACCGGCCAGGATTCCCGGATGCTGCGGCAGAAGCCATCATCCCTGTCCGGGTATCAAGTGCACTTGACCTCGGCGCGGGTACCGGCAAGTTCACGGAACGGTTGCTGAAGCGCGCTGACCGGGTGGTCGCGGTGGAGCCGTCGAACGCAATGCTTGAGGTTCTGCGGGCAAAGCTCCCGAGCGTAGAAGCGCTGATCGGCGGTGCAGAGAATATCCCCATGGCGGATGCCTCGACCGACGTCGTCACGGTTGCCCAAGCGTTCCACTGGTTCGACAGGGATCCTGCGTGCGCAGAGATCCGGCGGGTGCTCGTTCCCGGCGGCACCATCGGGTTGCTCTGGAACCAGGCGGATCGTGAGTGCACGTGGGACCTTGCGTGCTCGCGCGTCGCGCATCCGCAGTACCGCACCAGCGACGGTGCGCTCCCACCCGACGCGGAGCCTGAGGAATTGCCCGGCTTCTCTTTCGTCGAACGGCAGAAGGTTCGCTGGAGCGAACAGATTAGTCGTGCCGACTACCTCGCTCGGTGGCTTACAGTCAGCACCTTCCTCGCCGCGGACGAAGAAACCCGCGCGGGGATGGTCGCTCAGCTGGGCAGCATCCTCGACACAGACTCGGCGACATCAGGTCGCGAGATATTCACGCTCCCCATGGTGACCGAGGTCTTTGTATATCGGACACGCTGACGGCGTAGGGAGCGGCTACTTCACCCCGAGGAATGAGCGGTCCGTGAGGATAATTGGTCCCTCTTCGGTGATGGCAACGGTGTGCTCGGAGTGCGCGCCGCGAGAGCCATCGGCGCTACGCAGCGTCCAGCCATCGTCGTCCGTGCGCAGTTCGTCCGTCGTGGCCAGGAACCAGGGCTCTAGCGCGAGGACGAGACCGGCACGCAGCGGGAAACCGCGACCGGCGCGACCATCATTGGGTACATGCGGATCGCCGTGCATGGTGCGACCCACACCATGGCCGCCGAAGTCGGTATTGATCGAGTAGCCCTCACCATGGGCGATGGCAGCGACGGCGGCGGAGATATCGCCGATGCGGTTGCCGACCGTCGTGGCAGCGATTGCAGCATCCAGAGCGCGCTCACTCGTGTCGATGAGGCGCAGGTCCTCCTCGCGCGGCGTTCCAACGACGAACGAAACAGCCGAGTCGGCAACCCAGCCATCGACGGAGACCGCGAAGTCGAGCGACACCAGGTCGCCGTCGCGCAGCGTGTAGTCGTGGGGGAGTCCGTGCAGCACGGCGTCGTTGATCGACGTGCAGATGACCTTGCCGAACGGGCCATTGCCGAAGGATGGTGCGTAGTCGATGTAGCAGGACTCTGCGCCCGCCTTACGGATCATGTCGTGCGCGCGGCGATCGATCGAGAGCAGATTCATGCCGATCTTCGTCTCGTCGCGCAGCGTCGCCAGCGTCTCGGCAACGAATCGTCCGGCCGCTCGCATCTCTTCGATCTCGGCAGGGGTGCGCAGTTCGATCATGAAGTTCCTCTCGTTATCTCTATTGTCCCCGATAGTTACTGAGGTCGCTCACAGCGAACACTCGCCGAAGCCGCAGCAGAGCGTCGTACGATCGTGACATGTGGTTACGACGTGTGTTTTATCGCTGGCTCTTCCCAGCGGCCGTTGTGCTGCCGCTATGGCTTTTGGTCGGATGGGGAATCTTTAACGCCGGTGGATGGGCGTTCCTCTGGGTGCTGTTCATCGCCATCCCTTCCGTATTCATCGGCCAACTCGTACTTACGATGCTCGTTAGGTCACGCCCGTCCGCACGCGAGACCCGAATGGTGTCGTGGTGGGACGTTGCAGGATTCACGCTGTGGCACGGGCTCACGATCGCGGTGGGATGCTATCCGCAGTCCTGGTTCCCGCTCCTGCTGACGGGCGCCATCGCGACCGCACTGGCGATGTTCTGGCTGATGCTATGGCAGCTCTGGAACGAGGCGAAGGGCTCTCGTGAGAGCATCCGCTTTATGGCGTCGTCTCCGGTGGATGCTGCCGAAGAAGCCGCGCGTCACACAAGCGCTGACAGCGAAGTGTTCGTGATCCGCGAGGTGCCAGCCACCGAGCGCTGAGCGCGCTTTTGGAGCACTGCCAGATTCATGGCAGAATAGACCCTTGTGCCGTTACCGGCTCTGCCTCAGGGGAGCCCGCGGATGCATTTTGCGCCGTTCGGCACACCATTACTTATTCCTTCCATTCCATGCATCCGACCTGTGGCGAGTGCAGAGAGAGACGATCATGCAGATCCTGGACGCCGTCGACGCGGCATCGCTCCGTACCGACATTCCCGAGTTCCGTCCCGGCGACACCGTCAAGGTGCACGTCAACATTACTGAGGGCACGCGCTCTCGTATCCAGGTGTTCCAGGGCGTTGTCCTCGGTCGCCAGGGTGACAGCGTGCGCGAAACCTTCACGGTTCGCAAGATCAGCTTCCAGGTGGGCGTCGAGCGTACCTTCCCGGTGCACTCCCCGGTGATCGACCACATCGAGGTCGTTACTCGCGGTGACGTGCGTCGCGCGAAGCTCTACTACCTCCGCAACCTGCGTGGCAAGAAGGCGAAGATCAAAGAGAAGCGCGACAACTAAGCGCAGCCTCACAAAGCACCCCGGGACACAGCGTCCCGGGGTGCTTTTGTTCGCACGAGAGTGTGCGAACCTTGATGGTGCCGTCAGAGCGCGGCGCGAAGAACCGTGAAGGAATACGATGACGACTGAATCCGCACCGGATGTCCCCCAGAAGAGGCATCGTGGATTCTTGGTATTTCTGCGCGATGTCCTGATCATCATCGTCATAGCGGCGCTGGTGTCGTTTTTGGTGAAGACGTTTGTGGTGCGCTCCTTCTACATCCCCTCGGCGTCGATGGAGAAGACGCTGCTGGTGAATGACCGCATTCTCGTGGACGAGTTGACTCCACGCTGGACGGGCTACGAACGCGGCGACGTGCTCGTGTTCTCTGATCCAGGGGGATGGCTGCCGCCGCATGTGAAGTCACCGGACGGGCCGCCACTGCTGGAGGCGATCGACACGGTACTCACCCTGATCGGTATTTCGTCCTCCGACAGTGAAGACCATCTCGTCAAACGACTCATCGGCATGCCGGGCGACCACGTCGTCTGCTGCAATTCGCTGGGTCAGATTGAGATCAACGGCGCCCCGATCGATGAGCTGTCATATCTCAATCTTCCTCAGGGAGACACCCAGGCATCGAACGAGCCGTTCGACGTGACGGTGCCGGAAGATTCGCTCTGGATGCTGGGGGATAACCGTGATCGCTCACAGGATGCCCGCGCGCACCTCGACCTTCCCAGCGGCGGTTTTGTGCCCATTGATGATGTCGTCGGCAAGGCCTTCTTCATGACCTGGCCGCTGAATCGCATCGGCACGATCGATGGCCACCACGACATCTTCAACGGCGTACCAGAGCCCGAATGACCGTCACAGCGCCGAAGCTTACTCTGGAGCGCAAGCTCCTCTGTGAATACGACCTCATCATCTCGCTCGATGAGGTCGGACGTGGCGCGCTGGCAGGCCCGGTGGCTGTCGGCGCCGCCGTAATGGATGCGGCGG
>DQHP01000035.1 GCA_003524435.1 Microbacterium sp. | reverse complement strand
GTCCTGTGCGGACCGCGGCCGAGCCGGACCCAGACGCGCCGACGAGTTCTTCGAGGACGTGGTCGACGTCGGCGATGGTGAGCGTTGGCTCGGCGGCATGCGGGACGTCGAGTGCGGCGATGCCGCGCCGTCCGACTCCCAGGCGTCCTTGACGAGGGGCGGCGAGGAGGAGCCCAGTGATCACAGGGATCTCGTCGGGCTCGGCGCGAGTGAGTAGTCGGGCGAGCGCGTCGGTTTTCGCCAGCCGCGACGATGTGGCTGCGACCGCTTCAGCGGTTTCTGCGAGCTCGGAGACCCTCATGACGGCATTCTTGCACCGGGGTGGGACGTTCGGGTGTGTCAGTAGAACGCGACACCACCGCTCAGCGGGTGGTGGGCTTCCCGTCCGCGGCCCATGCCACACCCAAGGCGAATAAAGTCGACACTCCGTATTGCTCCATTGCCGCCGCAACGCGCCGCCGACCGGTTCGCGGGTTGATCCCGAGCTTGTGAGATGCCGCGTCGAGAGTGATGCCCTTCATCATCAGCGCAAGAAGTGGCGCCCATGGTTGCTCCACGCCGCCGATTGGCTCCGCGCGATGCCAGAGCTCGCGGAACAGGCTTCGGCCCAACTCGGCGAGGGACGCGCTACGGACACCGACCACACTGGACGGCCATCCCTCGCCCCATTCGATCGGCAACGCGAGCACGTCGCCGTCGATCCAGAACCAACTCGGAAGGTCGTCGAGAAGGCGGAACTCCACCCCGACAGCGGCGTAGCGCTCAGCGCTCGCTACGAGCCGGGGGTCATCTCCAACCGAACGTGGGAGAAGCGATCGCACCGATCGCTTGCCGGCGAACATCTCCGCGAAACGGCTGGCGCGCGCGGGATCGGTCTGCAGGTAGCGTCCGAGATCAGGGAGGACCCCCCAGGCGGTGTCGCTCCCCTCTTGCGCGATCTCGTACCAGAGATCTTCTGCGGCCTGCGGCCCATGTCGCACGAAAGCGGGAACGATATCGCCGGATGCCTCGCCCACAGCCCAGTGCTGCAACAGACCAGGGAGGTCGGCAACAAGGGCCTCGATTCGCGAGGCGGCCTCGTTCGTCGTCTGCCGCATCGCACGCACTTCGCGTTCGACGACGTCAGCTGTCCACATCGCCGGCGTCGCGTACGTGATCGCGCCATCGTGCACCGAGATCGAGCCTCCCCGCGCGAGACGCGCAACGGCGTCGGCGGTCTCGCCCTCATCCGCGTGCGCGGTGTTGGCGAGCTCCGCTACCGTCTCAGGGCGGCTGCGGTAGATCAGTTCAAGCAGTGCCCTATCTTCCATGGCCACCTCCGGAGTGCGTGTAGCCCCCATCATGGCGCATATGGCCGCATCCGGACGCCCTCTTGAGGTCATGGCCGCAAGCGGAGGTTGTTTTGTCCGCTTGCGGCCATGCACACTGATTATCTGGGGACAGTGATCCATGGCTTCGCATCTGGGGTGCGACGCCATGGACTGGCCCACAGATAGTCAGTGGAGGCCGCGACATGAACGTCATGAGCAACACGAACAAGGGCATCGCACGCGTTGTCGCCGTCTCGACGGTGGCAGCACTCACGCTGGCCATCACGGCGTGCACCGGGGATGCGACGGCCGATACGTCGTCCTCGAGCGGGCCCACCGTCGCACTCGGCGAAGACCCCAGCCAGGACGCCGTCGAGCTCTACACGGATCGCGACACGGCAGTGGCCGCAGCCGTAGACGCGCTCCCCGAGTTCATCGAGAAGGCGCTTGAGCAGACCGGAGTGCCCGGCGCGGCAGTCGCGGTCGTCTCGAACGGTGAGGTCGTGCTCGAAGAAGGGTACGGTGTGCGGGACATGACGACGGAGGAGCCCGTAGACGTCGACACTGTGTTCCAAATCGCGTCTTTGTCCAAGCCTCTCTCATCGAGCATTGTGGCCAAAGCGATCACCGAAGACGCCGATCTGTCGTGGGAGGATCCGGTCATCGAATACCTCCCCGACTTCGCGCTGAACGATCCGTACGTGACCGAGCATGCAAAGATCGCCGACTTCTTCTCGCACCGCACTGGCATTCCGACCGGTGGCGGCGACGAACTCGAGGACATCGGCTTCGACGCCGACTACGTCATGGCCCACATGAACCAGATTCCGCTGGCCTCGTTTCGCGACACGTACCAGTACTCCAACTTCGGGCTGACGGTGGGCGCCGAGGCGGTAGCGGCGTCGCGTGGGCAGACGTGGGCGGAGACCGCGCACGAACTGCTGTTCGAGCCGCTCGGCATGACTTCGACGACCACCCTCCACGACGAGTACCTCGCTGCTGATGATCGTGCGGCGATGCACGCGCGTACCGGCGAAGGTGAGTACGAGCAGCTGTTCGATCGTGACGCTGATGCCGAGGCTCCTGCCGGCGGCGTTGCGTCCAGCGCTGGCGACATCGCGAAGTGGATGAATATGGTGCTGGCTAACGGTGAGGTCGACGGCGCGCAATTCATCGACCCGCTCGTGCTTGCTAAGACCTACTCCGCCCATTCGATCACCGGTGGCGATGCCAAGAACCTGGTGTCGCGCACGTCGCATTACGGCTTCGGAACGAACGTCGGTGCCACCGTGACCGGCCGCGTCAGCATCAATCACTCCGGCGCGTTCGGGTGGGGTGCCGCCACCAACGCCACAATGATCCCCGATCTGAACCTCGGGATCGTCGTGCTCACGAACGGAGCGCCATCGGGAGTTCCAGAGGCGATCGTTTCGGAGTTCCTCGACCTCGTCCAGTTCGGTGAGGCGACGCGACCCTGGTTGGAGCTGTGGCCCAGCGTCTTCGCGCACTTCTCCAACCCGGCGGGCGACCTCGTCGGCGAGGAGCCACCCGCGGATGCCGCGGCAGCGGGCGCGGCCGGCGACTACGTCGGCACGTACACCAGCCCCTACTTCGGCAAATTCGTCGTGACCGAGGAGAACGGTACGCTCACCGGCGCGCTGGGCCCCGAGGGCGGCTACACGTTCCAGATCGATCCGTGGGACGGAGACGCGCTGTCCTTCGTGCCGACCGGTGAGAACGCGCTCCCAGGTTCGCTCTCCTCGGCGGTCTTCGTTCGCGAGGGCGAGCAGATCACCGGCGTCACCCTGACGTACTTCAATAAGTTCCCCGAGCAGGAGGAGCCGAATGGGCTCGGTGTCTTCACGCGGGCAGGCTAATCCTTGATCCACCGTCCGGTGGGGTCCTGACCGTCAACCACAGTGACTCGCCCCCACGGTCACTGAGCGTCCCTACGGCTCCCGATACCGGGATCGCTGCAGGGATGCCGGCGCGAGCCGAAGGGCGGTGAGGAATCCGGCGGTAAGGCGCAGCCTGCGCGGCGCCTGGGTAATACTCCCGCGCAGGCGGCTGAGCCCGCATCGACGGCGCT
>DQHP01000170.1:6051-7011 GCA_003524435.1 Microbacterium sp. | reverse complement strand
ACTCGGTGGCGGCGGATTCCCACTACCGCCACCGTCGTTCCCACCACCACCACCGTCGTTCTTGCTGCCGCTGCCGCCGTCGAGGATTTTCTGCGGGCCGCCACCGTCGGGCTTGCCGGGGAGGGGCATGGGCCGGTTCATGGCCTGCTTCGACTCCTGTTCCGCACTCATGACGTGGTACATGTCGAAGCCGACGAAGGAGATGAATTTGTAGACCATGTAGGGCGCGAACGCGGCGATGAACATCAGCACGATCCCCGCAATCGGATCCGCAATCGAACTGAGATCCATATCGATCGGCGCGTTGACCTGATTGATCGCCACCAAGAACACCACCACGATCACCAGCTTCGAGAAGATCAGCGCAAGCACGAAGCTGGCCCACTTCCCGAACCACCCTTTCGTCGCATCCCAACTCGCCCCCGACAGGGCGATCGGTGCCATCACGACCGCGACGAGGATCAGCGCTTTGCGGATGAGCAGCGAGAACCAGACGATCGCTGCCGCGCAGATGGCCAGGAAGCTGAGGAAGATGGTGATGATCGCCCCGGCTCCGGGTGCGGTGAGGTTGATCGCGGTGAGCCCGGCGACGAGGACACCGATCTTCCCGCCCATCTCTTCGAGGGTTGTCCCGGTGGCCTGGATGATGCCAATACTCAGCTGGTCGACGATTTCGAGCAGTGTTGCCGTCAACGTGATGACGAGGAACGACCCGAGCACCGACTTCGCTAAGCCGAGGGCGGCGCGGGAGAGTGCGGTGGGGTCGCGGCGGATGAGGCCGGTGATGAGTTGGAGGCAGAAGAAGATCAACATGACGAAGATCGCGATCCCGAACATCACGTTGTACACGCCGACATACCCGGCCCCGGTGATGTCGACCAGGGTGGTCGAGTCGAACAGCGCCCACACGCCTTGGAAGATCCAGGACGCGGCTGCTCCGATTGCTTGGGCGAGCCAGTC
>DQHP01000170.1:0-5837 GCA_003524435.1 Microbacterium sp. | reverse complement strand
CGCGACGCCAAATGCGGGTTCGATGAGTTCGACCCGAAGCCCCAGACCACGGCGGAGACGATGAGGGCGAGGACGGACAGGATCAGCCCGATCGTCATCACCGCACCCACCACGGTGCGCAGCGCGGCAATGCCGGGCAGGCCGGAGTCGTTCGGGGTGATGTCCACATTCGCGGGCAGCACCGCGGTGAGGGTGGTGAGGGTGTCGAGGACGGCAGGCATGGGTGGGCTCCTTCACAAGCGATCGCCCCGTATCCGGTCGTGCGGGGTCACCTGGACAGGTGCGTGGGTCCTTCGGCGCCTCGCAAACGGATTCGGCCGAGCCGATCATCGCGGGAGAGAATGAGCGGCATGTCCTTGAACGAGCAGGCCGGGACCCCTGGAACCGTGCTCTCCGGCGACGGAATCCGCCTCAACATCATCGAGTACGGATCCCCCCAGTGCCCACGGCGCAGCGTCAGTGCTGCTCGTCCCAGCATTGGGTGTCCCGCTCGGCTACTATCCCGGGCAGCTCGCCAGACGGTCACTCACCGGTCGCCGTATCGTGGCGATCGAGTTGCGAGGAATGCTTCCGACTCCCGTGATCGGTATTCGGCAGCAGAGGTTCGGGGATGCCACGATCGTTCGACGTGACCTTCCCGCCGTCGTATCGGATGCCTTGACGGGGCCGGTGGGGTTCGTCCGTGGCGGCCGTAGTCTCGGTGGTCAGCGTGCGCTTCTCCCCATCGCTGCGAAGACGATCAGGCCTCAGGTGCGATGACGATCGCCAGCGGCACAAGCTGCCCGGCCACATGCAGGACGAGAGCGGGGCGCGTCTTACGCTGAGGGCAGGCGACCTTCCTCCGCCCTTCTTCGGGCGTGGACAAGCCTTAGAAAGCTCTCGGGTTGTCAGGCTGTGAGGGTGTTCGTGGTTTGTCTAAGCGTCGTTCGGCCGCCGTGGTCGAATCGTCGGTCCGTTGCTCTGGTGGCCGTGATTGCATGGCCCGTAGTCGGGCACGGTATTGCCCGGGGGTGTGCCCAAAGTGTGCTCGGAAGGCGGTGATGAATCCGGTGACGGTTTCGTAACCGGCCAGTGCGCTGATTTGGGTCACAGACCGTTCTGTCTCGAGGAGAGACAGGGACGAGGTGACCCGCGCGCGGTGGACCCATTGACGGAAGGTGAGTCCGGTTTCGCTGACGAACTTTCGGCGAATGGTTCGAGCGCTGGACCCCACCGCATGTGCTCGAACCTCGAGCGAGATAGCTTGCGCCGGTTCGCGCGCGATTTCCTCGGCGATCGCTCGGGCACGAGGATCGGAAGGTAAAGCTAGTCTGCCGGAATCGATCGTTCGGCCGCCGAGTGCGTCGAGAAGAACCTGGCGCGCGCGGAGGCCCGCCTCTTGCGTGAGACCTGAAAGTAGATGCTGCACCAGCCCGCGCAGGAGCTCGTCAACGACGACCAAAGTGGGCGATTCGACATCGAGGCTCTCATCATCATCGCGGAAATAGAGACAGACGAGTCGCCCAGGCCCGGCGCAGGCGACGTCGTGCGCGGTTCCAGCGGGGATCCAGATCGCGCGCCCTGGGGAGATGGTGTGAAACTCGCCCGCGGTGAAGACGTCGAGGACGCCGCCGTCGAGCCACGTCAGCTGGTGGAGGTCGCGTTCGACATGCACCCCAAAACTGCCGGCGCGGGACGCACGATACTCGACCAGATGAAGGCCGCCGGGGGCGCCCACGCCATAGCTATGAGACGTATGCACGTAGTCGATGTTCTCGAGCAGGGGTGTGTAGTCCCATGAAACGTCATCGATCATTCTGTCCGTTCGCAATGGTTGTGGCCGCTCGAACATATCACGGCAAGTTAGGCAAGGCTAAGCTGTTTCTGCGCGGGGGTCAGCACCCTGTCCTGACAAACGATCGAGAGCATCATGGCATCTGCATCCTTCCCACTCACACCCGACCGGCCCCGATGGAGAGCGCTCGTGGCGATTGTGCTCGCAAGCGGCGTTCTTGCCGGCTGCAGCGCACAGGCCGACGCAGAACCTGAGGCAACTGCAGCCGCTGGCAGTACGACCTACCCGCTGACTCTGGATACGGAGTTCGGTAGCACTGTGCTCGACGAGGTGCCCGAGAGAGTGGTGGCTCTGGGGGATCTGGATGACGCCCTCGCGCTCGGTGTTGTCCCGGTTGGTTCGTTCCGGCCTGCGGGAGATGCCACGGAGCTGTACGAGTACGAGCAGACGGCGTTGGACGCCGCGGTCGCTGGCGGTGCCGCCACCGAGATTGAGCAGTTGTTCGATCCCTATGCCGAGCCTGATTACGAGGCGATCGCCAAACTCGATCCCGACGTGATCCTCGCATCCGGATATTGGGATCTAGCGAGCAGCTATGACAAGCTTTCCACGATCGCACCGATCGTCGCGCTCCCAGCGGACGCTGAGTCGACCTGGGAGAGTCGGCACCGGATCATCGCCAAGGCCCTCGACCGCGCCGACCAAGGTGAGGCCTCCATCGTCGCCGTGCACGACGCGTTCGACGAGGCTCGCGCCGCCAACCCGCAGTTCGCGGAGCTGACGCTGAACTATGCGGTTGTCTATCCGACGCAGGTCACCTACATGTCCGTGCCCGACACTGAGGCGTCATGGTTCTTCAGCCAGCTGGGGTTCCAATCCACCCCGTCAAGTTCTGAGTTCGCTGGAGAGTACCCGGCGGATGTCGTCAGCGAGGAGCAGACTCCGCTGCTCGATGCCGACGTGGTCGTGATCGGCTACCACTCGCTCCTCGAGCCTGGCCAGCGCGAGGCCTTCGAGGATTCACCGCTGTTCACCGCTCTTCCTGCCGTACACAACGGCGCCTACATTGCACTTCCTGAGGGGCACGACTCGTCAATCCCGCAGCCGGGTGTGTTGAGCTCGCTCGACGATCTGGCTGCCGTGCTGCCCCTGCTGGAGTCGACGACCGCGGCGAACTAGATGCACGTCTTCGCCGAACCGCATCTCGACGGGACCGTCGAGGTGCGGTTCACGGTGCGCGAGACGGATGACATGGTGGAGGTTGTTCTCGACATCGATTTCCTGCTGCATCCCGCCTGGCCCTCCATTGATCATCTGGTCCTGCGCCACACAACGGCCGGCGAAGGTGAGCGCGCCGTCACCGTACGTATCCCCGCCGATGCCGAGTTGAGCTACCGGTACCTGCGTTACCCCACGGTCCCTGGTCAACGACCGGTTGACAGCCCGGTAGATCTGGACGTCCTCCGGTCGCTAGTGGCGACGGGGCGAGCCGACCCCGACGTCACCGAGACAATCCATGACGCCTTCGGATCCGGCACCACCGCTTCTTTGCTAATCGGCCCGCACGCCGCACCCGGCCATCGGGTCTGGCGGCAGGAGAACCGTGCGGCGGCGTCCACGCCGCTTCGCCTTCAGGTCGGCGACCGGATCGCGACCATCCTCCTCCCGAATTCAGGCACGGCGGCAAACGTGGGGGTCGAGCGACTCGTCGTGATGCTCGACGGAGATGTGTGGCTCTCCAGCCTCGGCATCNNCGCAACTCGGTGGCGGGAACCAGCCACCGCGGCGCGGACGACAGCATTCGTCGTCCTGCCCACACCCGACCGGGAACGCCTCGCGGACCGCGAAGCGATGGGTGAGCTCGTCCTCGAGCGGGTCATTCCGGCGGTCCTCGCCACGCTCGAGATCACCCCGAGCGCCGCCGATATTGCCGTCGTCGGTCAAAGCTACGGCGGGCTCGCCGCAGCGGGACTGGTCGTTGATCACGGCGACCGCATCGCCACGGCGATCATCAGCTCAGGCTCGTTCTGGTTCACCCCCGATCGGGATGCTCGCGACGAGAGCGGACCCGGCGCGCTCACGCGTCAGCTGCTGGCATCCAATGCGGAGGGCGGCACCCCGTTGGACGGTCGGCGATTCCTGATGCATGTCGGACGGGAAGAAGGGTCGATGATCGATCAGAGCCGGATGTTCGCTGACGCCGCCCGCGGTGCCGGGGCAGCCGCTGTGCTCGAGATCCGTCCGGGCGGTCACGACTACGCGTGGTACCGGCACGCAGTGTTCGATGCGTTGGACCATTGGTGATCGTCGCCAAGACGCCAGCCCGAGTCCCTACTGTGCGACGCTCCCGCCCGCGCCTCGGGATGGTGCTGCTGATCGGGAGCATCGCCATCGTGATCGCAACCGCGCTCAGTCTCCTCGTCGGCGACGCCCCTCTCTCACCGTCCGAGCTGTGGGGCGCGTTCGTGAATGAAAGCGCGACGTCGGCGAGCATCGTGGTGACCACGATCAGGGTGCCGAGGGCACTCCTGGCGATCACCACCGGCGCTGCGCTCGGTGTGGCTGGCGCACTCACGCAGTCGCTGACGCGGAATCCGATCGCTGATCCCGGGGTACTCGGTGTCACGGCGGGGGCCGGCTTGAGTGTGGTGCTCGCGGGGGTGCTGCTGGGTTTCACATCGCCGGTGACGACTATCTGGTTCGCGCTCGCTGGAGCATTGCTGACCACCTTGGCGGTGTACACGATCGCTGCTGGCCGGCCGGCTGCAGCCGATCCGTCACGGTTGCTGCTCGCGGGGGTCGCGATCAGCGCGCTCTTCGGCGGCGTCATGACCACAATGACGCAGCTCAACCCTGATGTGTTCGCCCAGATGGCCTCGTGGGGAGCCGGATCGCTTTCGCGCCGCGGGTGGGAGCCTTTGCTCGTGGCTCTGCCGTTCATCGGAGCCGGCATCGTGGTGGCCGTCGTGGTGACCCCGGCTTTGAATCAGCTGAGCCTCGGAGACAGGCTGTCTCAGGCCACTGGCGCCCCCGTTGCGCGCACCCGCTCGGCGACCATCATCGCGATCGCGTTTCTCGCCGGAGGTGCAACCGCGATGGTGGGGCCCATAGCGTTCGTCGGGTTGATGGTGCCGCACATCGCCCGACGGTTCTCCGGACCGGACCAGACGCGGCTCGTCGTGTACTCCGCACTCATCGGCCCGACCTTGTTGCTTGTCGCCGACGTCATCGGTCGGGTCGCGCTCCCCGTCGGTGAGCTCCCCGTCGGCATCGTCACCGGCCTCATCGGAGCCCCCGTTCTCGTGGTCCTCCTCGGACGGATGCGAGCGCCGCGATCATGACCAGAACCGCACGCGTCAGCATCCTGCTCGTGGCCGCCATCGCAATTGTCGTGGTGCTCTCACTCGGCACCGGAAGTGCAGGACTGAGTCCGCTCTCCACGATCGACGCCGCTTTCGGGCGGGGCGAGCGGGTCGACGTGATGATCGTGCAGCAGTGGCGTCTTCCGCGCGCAGTCGCGGCGATCGTCTTCGGTGCCGCTCTCGCCTTGGCGGGCAGCCTCATGCAGAACGCCACCCGCAACCCTCTCGGCAGCCCCGACGTCATCGGCTTCGACACCGGCGCCTTCACAGGTGCGCTCGTCGCCGGCATCGTGCTCGGCGGGGCATTCGCTTCGGTCACCGTCGGTGCGCTGCTCGGAGGGCTCTTAGCGGCGTTTATCGTCTTCGTCATCGCCCGGCTCCGCGGCAGTGGCGCATTCCGGCTGATCATCGTCGGCATCGCGATGAGCGCGTTCCTCGCGTCGCTGAACACGTGGATCATCCTCGCCGCCGATGTGAAGGTGGCCATGAGCGCGTCGAGTTGGGCTCTTGGTTCCCTCAACGACGTGAGCTGGACGCGCCTGGTTCCCGCCGCCGTCGTCATCGCGTGTTGCGCTCTGCCCGTCGTGGTCCTCATCCGACCCCTCCAAGTGCTGGCACTCGGCGATCCCCTCGCCCGCGGCCTGGGCGTCAACCCCGGCGTGGTCCGAGTGCTCGCGACTGTGCTCGCGGTGCTCCTGTCC
>DQHP01000091.1 GCA_003524435.1 Microbacterium sp. | reverse complement strand
GGCCACGACGTCAAGCGCCGCAACGCGCGGCACGGCGCGCAAGAACTGGCTGACGTATCCGATCGACTCGCGACGGGCGGCGATCACGTCGCGTGGGGCGGCGGTGGCCAGATCCAGGATTCCGCCCTGGTGGCGGATGAGGATGCTGCCGGCATCAGCGGCATAGCTGCCGTAGACCATCTTCATGATGGTGCTCTTGCCCGCGCCCGATTCTCCGCCGAGCACGACGCAGCGGCCCTGCCCCACATCAAAGGACACATCGTTCAGCACGGGCAGCACCTTGGCACCCTGCAAATGAAGGGTGAAGGTCTTCTCCACATCGCGGACGCGGAGGGCAGAATCGTTGTCGGTCATGATCATCCTTGCAAGATCGAGGAGACGAGCAGCTGTGTGTATGCGGCCTGTGGATCATCGAGCACACGATCGGTGAGACCGGACTCGATCACCCCGCCGTCTTTCATCACGAGCGTGCGGTGGGAGATGAGGCGGGCAACCGCGAGGTCGTGAGTGACGATCACGACGGCGAGTCCCAGGTCGGCGACAAGCGAGCGGATGAGGTCGAGGAGACGTGCCTGCACCGAAACGTCGAGACCGCTGGTGGGCTCATCCATGAAGACGAGCTTCGGACCGAACACGAGGTTGCGAGCGATCTGCACCCGCTGGCGCATTCCGCCAGAGAACGTTGCCGGGGTGTCGTCCATCCGGTCGCGGGGGATCTCGACGCGCTCCAGCCAGTCGGCAGCCTGGGCGCGAATCGAACCGTAGTGGCGTGCACCGTTGGCCATCAACGGCTCGCCCACGTTGCCTCCTGCCGAGACGTGCATGCGCAGGCCGTCGGCCGCATTCTGGTGCACGAAGCCCCACTCGGTGCGCCACAACTTGCGGATCTCGCGCTCCGAAAGGGAAGAGAGCTCGACGAGACCGTTCTCTACGTCGGCGTCTGCAGCGGTGTCTCCGCCCGAGGCAGCACCGGCGCGGTAGCGAATCGATCCCTCATCGATGCTGAGGCGCTGCGACAGCATCCCGAGCAGAGTCGACTTGCCAGAGCCAGACTCACCCACCACGGCGAGCACCTCGCCCGGCCACAGGTCAAAGCTCACATCCTGGCATCCGAATCGGTCACCGTAACGGTGCCCGGCGCCACTGACGCTGAGCAGGGGTTGTTCGACGTTCATGCCGGGACCTCCTCTTTCTGAAGACGCGCATTCTCTTCGTGAAGGCGTGTGTTTGCTTCCTGAAGACGCACATCGGATGCTGCGGCGGCAGTGCGCTCGCAATAGTCGGTGTCGCTGCAGACGAACATGGCGTCGCCGTCGTCGTTGATGATGACCTCGTCGAGGTAGACCCCCTCAGAGCCGCAGATCTCGCAGGGGTCGTGGAAGCGCTGAGGCTCGAACGGGTGATCCTCGAAGCCGAGCGATTCCACGTCGGTGTAGGGCGGAACCGCGTAGATGCGCTTCTCGCGGCCGGCGCCGAACAGCTGCAGGGCAGGACTCTGATGCATCTTCGGGTTGTCGAAGCTCGGCGTCGGCGACGGCGCCATCACGTAGCGGCCGTTGACCATCACGGGGTAGTCGTAGGTTTTGGCGATGTGACCGTAGCGGGCGATGTCTTCATAGAGCTTGACGTACATCAGCCCGTACTCCTCGAGCGCGTGCAGCCTGCGCGTCTCGGTCTCGCGCGGTTCGAGAAAGCGCAGCGGCTCGGGGATTGGCACCTGGTAGACGATGATCTGCCCCTCGGCCAGTGGCGTCTCGGGGATGCGGTGGCGGGTCTGGATGACAGTGGCTTTATCGGTGCGGGTGGTGGCGTTGGCACCTGCCACCTTTTCGAAGAACTGCCGGATTGATACCGCGTTGGTGGTGTCGTCCGCACCCTGATCGATCACTTTGAGCGTGTCGGTCTTGCCGATCACCGCCGCAGTGACCTGCACGCCGCCGGTGCCCCATCCGCGAGGCATGGGCACCTCGCGCGAGGCGAACGGCACCTGGAATCCGGGGATGGCAACGCCCTTCAGTAGCGCGCGACGCACCACTCGCTTGGTGTACTCGTCGAGGTAGCCCTCGTTGTAGACGATGCGTGGCTCGGTCATGATGCGTCTCCTTCCGCGGCATCCTGCCGCTGCTCGAACTTCGCGGCGTCTTGTCGCTCTTCGAACTCTTCGTTCAGTCGGCGGATCAGTCCGAGCTCTGCCTGGAAATCGACGTAGTGCGGCAGCTTCAAGTGCTCGACGAACCCGGTGGCCTGTACGTTGTCGCTGTGGGCGATGACGAACTCTTCGTCCTGTGCGGGCGAGACCTCGCGCTCACCGAACTCGTCTTTACGCAGTGCCCGATCGACCAGCGACATCGACATCGCCTTGCGCTCGGCGCGGCCGAAGACCAGTCCGTATCCACGGGTGAACTGCGGGGGCTGGTCGGCGCTGCCGACGAACTGGTTCACCATCTGGCACTCGGTGACTTCGATGCGTCCGATCGGCACCGAGTGCCCGATCTCGGGAGCCTCGAAGAAGACCTCTACCTCTCCGACGCGCACCTCACCGACGAACGGGTGAGTGTTGCCGAAGCCACGCTGGGTGGAGTACCCGAGCGCGAGCAAGAAGCCCTCGTCGCCGCGGCCCAGCGCCTGCAGTCGCTCTGCGCGGGTCATCGGAAAAGTGGTCGGCTCGCGCGTGAGGTCAGCCGGATCCGGATCGGTCCAGCCCTCGGCAGGGTGGTCGGGCTCGATGAGCGCGCTTTTGCCGAGCAGGTCGGTCACCCGCGGCATCGATTCTTCCTGGTCGCCGTCTGGTTCGGGAATCTCGGGGGTCTGCAGCTCCTCGGCGAGCAGGCGGTGGGTGTAGTCGAAGGTCGCACCCAGCTGCTGGCCACCAGGAATGTCTTTGAACGTCGCCGAAACGCGGCGCTCAGACGGCAGCCCCGCCGTGTCGACGGCGACGGTGGTCCCGAAGCGCGGCAGCGTCGTGCGGTACGAGCGGATCAGCGTGATCGCCTCGAGCACATCGCCCTGCGCCTGCAGAATGGCCTTCGCAGCGAGGTCGGGGTCATACAGCGACCCCTCTGCCATCACCCGTGACACGAGCACGCCGAGCTGGTCGCGCACCTGCTCGAAGTCCACGCGGTCGGCCTCGCCGATGCCCTTTTTGGCGAGCAGGGCGTGCGCGTTGGCAATCGCCTTCTCTCCCCCCTTTACTGCGACATACATCAGGCGATCTCCTTCAGGCCGGTAGCGAGAGACAGGGCGGTGGTACGAGAAATGCCTCTCACTTCGCCATCGCCGGCGAGGACGAGGTCGACTCCGCAGGGGAAGCGGCGGTTATTGGCAGCCCATGCGTCGAGGAAGCGCTCGCTGCCAGGGCGGAAGCTGGGCAGCCCCGCGCCGTCCCAGGTGAGTTGTCCATTCACCCCGGGGCCGGTTGCGACGAGCGTGCCGGCAGAGCGGGCATCAGCGGCGTCGATGATGACGGTGGCCGACAGCTGCGGCTCTTCATCGGTGCCCTGGCGGAGCGTCTGCAGCTCAGGAACCGCCGACGGCCGAGACACGACGCAGAACATCGCATCAGCCGGGTCATCGACGATGGTGGCGCCGGCGTGAAAACGGATCCACGTCTCTACGTCACCCGCGCGGCGCAGGTCGTCATCGAGCCAGATCGGGGTGTACTCATCGCACAGCGCGAGCACGATCGCTCCCGACATGGCACTGAGCGGTGCGGGCGGCAGCACTGCAGGGTCGACCTGCTGCGCGGTGGCCGGGCGGGCAAGAGCTTCGAGCACCGCACGGAACACGCGCTGCGCGTCGTTCACCGGATCAGCGAACCCCGGCGTGTGGATCGCGGTGGTCTGGAAGGCCGTGTTCTGAGTGGCCGTGTTCTNNCCGGTGCCTGGGCAATCGGGGCGTTCATTCGTCGTCCTCATCGTCGGATGCTCCGAAGCCATCGTTCTCGCGGGCAACCGTGAAGAAATCGACAACAGTAGAGCGGGCGTCGCGTCGGGCCTGCAGGTCGTGTGCGCGCTGTTCGCTCTCCAGCGGCTCGATGACTTCGGTGAGCACCCGGTCGCGGGCGGCGGAGTCGAGCATGCCGTCGAAGACGGCGGCGAGCGCGGC
>DQHP01000173.1:3627-4564 GCA_003524435.1 Microbacterium sp. | reverse complement strand
CGCGTGACGTGGAAGGGATCTAGGGCGTGTCTCCTATATTTGGAGCCATTGGAGGATGGCGTGTAGGACTGTGGCTGACCTGTAGGTGACGGCAAGCTTGTCGTACCTGGTGGCCAGACCACGCCACTGTTTGACGCTGTTGAAGGAGCGTTCCACGACGTTTCGTCCCTTGTATGCCTCTGCGTCAAAGGCGGGTGGACGGCCTCCCTTGGAGCCCTTCTTCTTCTGGGAGGCGATCTCGTTCTTCTTCTGGGGGATCACTGCCTTGACGTGGTGATCTCGAAGGTATTCACGGTTCACGCCCGACGTGTAGCCCCGGTCCGCCATGACCGTGTCGGGTGTGGTGCGGGGCCTGCCGGTGGGCCTGGGGACGTAGATGTCCTTCAAGGTGTCCTGCATGATCGCGCCGTCGTTGCGCTGGCCTCCAGTGACGACCATGGCCAAGGGACGCCCGTTGCCGTCCACGACCTGGTGGATCTTCGTGGTCAACCCCCCGCGCGAGCGTCCAATGCCGTGACCTGCAGGCTCATCCTCGCCCAGCGGAGAATTCTTGTAGTTCGATGAAGCCCCCCGTGTCCTGGTCGGGGCGCGTCGTGTTCGTGGCGTGTTGGTGGGCACGGTTGATCGTGGCGTCAATGCTGACCGTCCAATCCACTTTCCCAGCCGAATCCGCTTGGGCCACCACCTGAGAAAGGACACAATCCCACACGCCCCGCCTCGCGTAGGAGCGGTGACGCTTCCACACCGTCTGCCACGGCCCATACCTCTCACGAGGCAGGTCTCTCCAAGGAATCCCCGTCCTGTAGCGGTAGATGATCCCGTTGACGATCATCCGACTATTCGAGAACGGGCGACCCCGACGCCCACAGTTCGTTGGCAACAGGGGCTCCACACGCTCCCACTGCTCATCCGTCATCGCCTCAAACCGAGACTTCTC
>DQHP01000173.1:0-3606 GCA_003524435.1 Microbacterium sp. | reverse complement strand
ATATAGGAGACACGCCCTAGCCAACATCTAAATCTGGAGTGCGAAGGAGACGCGACCAGTTTTGGCGTCTCCGTCGACTACGAGTCTCAGAAAACCCGGGGTCTCCTGGAAGACCTCCGCGTGACAATCGAGAGCCTGGACGCGCGAACCGAGGACCTCCGTACATCGATCAGAACAACACGGCGAGACTCCCTGGCACTGCAAGAGAGCATCGAAAAGCTCGACGCGAAGATGGACCCAGAAAAGGGGAACCTCCGCGAACTTCTTGCCAAGCGCAGTGAGATCGAGAAGCACCTGGGCCTCTACGAACAAGTCAAGACCTTTGAGGACATGATCCGACGGATCGCGGACGAGACTGAGGCGGAGGTGGCAACAGCAGTTGCGGGTCTAAGCCTCACCGCCGTACGGGAGTTCTCAGCCGAGATCTCCAAGCGCCTGGCCGAATGGGACTACCCGTCCGCGGCGTCTGTACGGTACGACCGGAAAGAACTCGACATCATCGCTGGCGACCAACGTCGCTCGGCGCACGGCAAAGGGGTACGCGCGGTCCTCCACGCCGCATTCACGCTCGCCCTCGCCCAATACTGCTTTGACCGGGAGCTGCCACACCCCGGTTTTGTTGTGCTTGACTCGCCGCTTGTCACCTACCGCCCACCCGACCAGTCCACGGGGACAGGGGATCAGCCGCCGGAAGGTGTTGTGCGGGCGTTCTACCGTGATATTCAGGCCAACTTTGACGGTCAGGTCATCGTCATGGAGAACACTGACCCTCTAGACCCACTCGGGGCCGACGCGCGCGACATCCGATTCACGAAGCGCGATGACCTGGGACGGTACGGGTTCCTACCGGTCGTCGATGGCGAGGAGACCGCCCACACTTTGGCGACCGAAAGCTAACCGGAAGCAACGGTGGGGGCTCATCCCACCTAGCGACCGCGGCCATGGGGATCACGGAGCGGCATTCCCACACGCAGCAGGTACAGGCGAACTGAGCTTGGATTGAAGCCAAGCCTCTCGCCGATCCTCGCTAAGGACTCGCCCTGCTCGTAGCGGCGGCACATTTCGAGTACCTGTTCCGATGATGGCTTCTCACGACGCAGCCGTACTCCTCGCTCTCGCAGCCGCTCAGCGAGGCGTTGACGACTCACGCCCAGGTCGCCTGCGATCGCCCGCAGGATCTCACCGCCCCTGTACCGGCGCTCTGCCTCATCCAGCATCTCCTCCGTCAACCGCGGAACCGGCTTCGGGAGTGGCCGCGTGGAACCCTGCGAAACCGCTGCTGTCCTGTGCCGACGACGGATCTCGCGATGCACGGAAACGGCCGACTGCAAGGATGGGGCAAGGTTAGAGCACTGTCGCGCTACCTCCACACTGTGTTGAGACAGTCCAAAAGTGGCTCCGCCAAGAGGCGGGGCCACTTTTGTTTTCCCCCCCGTCTCAGCGCTCAGGGCTGACGGCCAGCATCCTCGATGATTTGGGCTACGACGTCGACGTCGAAGTGGAAGACCACATCGTCTGGCGTCATTCGCTCGAGGAATGGCAGCACCCGTACCCGATCAGCATCGATGGTGATGACCGATCCGCCGAAACCATCGATGGATGACTCTTCAGCCGGATCGGCGAATGCGCGCGAGAGGTTTGTCACTCCTGGGGCAACGGTCACCGCAACTCCCGACACAAACTCGGTGATCGGCAGGTGGTAGTGCCCGGAGAGAACAACGCGCACATCCGTGCCGCGCACGATGTCAATGAGATCGCGCCCATCGTGCTCGTCGAGCGCGAGTGCCTGCAGCAGATTGGTCTGTGCATGAACGGGTGGGTGATGCACGACGACCACGGTGCCGTGTTCTGCAGGCGCTGCGAGTGCCTCGCGCAAGAACGTTTTCTGCGCAGCATCCAACTCGCCATAACCTGCACCAGGAACGGAACTATCGAGCACGATCACTCGCCAACCGCCCTCGGTCACCACGGATGCGACCGGACGCTCGAGCTCGATGCCTGGCAGTTCACTCTCCCCGGCATCGGGTTGCCCGCCGCCGAGCACGGCGCGAAATGCTTCGCGGCGGTCATGATTGCCCATCGCGAAGACGAGACGTGCTCCACGGGCCTGCGCCCACGGCGTGAGGTGTTCCAGGACGTCGCGATACGACTCCTCGGTGCCGTCCTCGCTGACATCACCAGAGACAACAACGAGATCGAACAGCAGGTGCCCCACATGTGACAGCGCACGTCGGAGGTGTTCTGCGGTGTCGACCACGCCGTAGTGGCGTCCGCCATCGCCGGCGAAATGTGTGTCGCTGAGATGCAGGATGCGAAGAGCGCTCATGGTGACACTCTTCCAGGTCAGTCAGCTCAGTAACAGTGTCGCGATGAGCAGTACCGGCACGCACCCTACCGTCGTGATGAAGACGGTATCCCGAGAGATCGCTTCGCCGATGTCGTAGCGCTGGGAGTAGTTGAAGACATTCTGCGCAGTGGGCAGCGCCGCAAGCACCACGACGATGAGTACCTCGTGAGTGGACAATCCGAACACGAACTGTGCGGCGGCCCACGCAAGTACGGGCATGACGAGCAGCTTCAGAGTGCTCGCAAGCAAGACGTCACGCCGGTGTCCAGAGGTGCCGAGTATTTTCTGCCCGTGTAAGGAGATCCCATAGCTGATAAGCAGCACCGGAACGCACGCATTCGCCAACAGCGTTGCCGGCTCGATGACGATCGGCGGTAGGTCGATTTCTAGGACAGAGACAAGCGTGCCGAGTGCAGAGCCGAGAATGATCGGATTCGTCGCTGTGCGCATGAAAGTGCGCCACGCGGAGGTTTTACCGCTGGTGACCGTGTCGAGAATCGTCAACGAGATGGGGGTGAAGATCAGCAGTTGCAAGAGGATCACCGGTGCGGGGTAGGCCGCGCTACCCAGGAGGTACAGCGATAGGGGGATGCCGATGTTGTTCGAGTTGACCTGGCCGGAAGCCAAAGCACCGATCACGGTTTCGCCGACACTGCGTTTCCAGACGTACTTGGCCACGACGGCATAGATCACGATAACGACCACAGCAGCGACAGCCGACACCGGAAGCAGCGCGGAGAACAGGACTCTGGCATCGGCCTGAGCAAGCACGACGAACAGCAGAAAAGGGGAGAGGACGAAGAAAGTCAGACGCCCCAACACATGCCGTGCGTGCGGGCCGAGCAAGTCGATACGACCGATGACATAGCCGACGGCAATAGCGAGTCCTACGACGGCAAATCCGGTGAGAGTATCGAGCACTCTCCGAGCGTAGTCGGAGGAATATTCTGCGTATTTTTTTCCTGTTCAGCGGGAAATTTGCTTTCAGTTGGTTTGTGGCTATGGTCAGAAGACNNCCCGCCAGCCAATCGAAGGGGAAGCGAGTCCATGTCAGGTAAGGCACCGCAAGCACGAGACAGCAAGAAAGTCGCGAAGGCGTCGCTGAAAGAGAAGCGTGCGGCTAAGCGCGCGAAGCTGGAGCCGGAGTCGTTCATCAAACCTCGCAAGGGCGCGAACGGCTGATCACGCCGACGACGGATCCACGGGCCGAGCGGCGGCGGCGGTCTTCCACGGACGCCGCAGGGCGCTCGGCCCACCTC
>DQHP01000171.1 GCA_003524435.1 Microbacterium sp. | reverse complement strand
CGGCGAGGGGCTGCGGCGCTTTCAGAGCGGCGACGGGGCATGACCAAAGTCTATGGCGTCCCGCGCGGCATCCGGGCAGGGCGGTGGGTGCGCCCTACGCTGACATAGATGAACGGAAGACTCTGCTCAAAGGTCACCTGCGCTCGCGAAGCCGTGGCTACGCTCACCTTTGACTACGGCGACCAGATGGCCGCGCTGGGTCCGTTGGGCAGCTCAGATCACCCTCACGCGCACGACCTCTGCGCGCAGCATGCTGAGCGGCTGTCTGTGCCCTCAGGATGGGTTGTCGTGCGCCACGAGGCGCTACGCGCCTAGAGTGACCGGCTAAACGCCCACGTGGCGCCCTGTGAGCTTTTCTGCTCGGGCGTCGGCAATTGTGAGAGCTCTGCGCTCACGCTCGCGGCGCAGCACCGTGACCGCCACCAAGAGATGCTCCGGATGTGCCACCGGCTGCGGTGAGACGTACTCGGCCGTGGCGGTGACGAGTTCCTGTGCGATACGGGCGCGTGCCGACGGAGTCATCCGTTCTGCGTGCTGCAGAAACTGCGAGATGCGCCGGGACAGGCGATCCGGCATCCGAGCGACATCGGCGATTTCCGCCCACCCTGCCAAAGCTGGCGGCATCACCGGAGCGAGCGGAATGAGCTTCGGGGTACGCACCCGCTGACTGTAGGTGCCGGCGACCATGTCGCCCAGGCGCTGCGAGCGGGCCGTGAAAGCTCCCGCAAGCATCGCGACCGCACCGAAGGTCATATAGATCTCTAGCACGCCGATCAGCGCGCGAATGAAGGCGTGGCGGAATCCTGCAGCGCCGCCGTCGGTGCGCACGATGCGTCCGCCGACGGCGAGTTTGCCGAGGCTGCGCCCGTGCGTTGCCGTCTCGACCACAATCGGCACAACGACGAAACACACCACAAGCATGACGACGTTGAGAATGCCGTCGATCGAACCGTTGATGATTCCGGCACCGAGTAGCCACGTGCGCAGCCACAGGAAGAGCAGGAAGAGCACCCAGCCGATGGCCATGTCGATCAGTGCTCCGAGCGCGCGCATGAAGAAGGCGAGCGGCTGCACGTCAATTGCGACGGCTTCGCCGGAGAGTACTTCGTCGGCGGTGTCGATTGGCGTAGACATGAGTACAGTAAATCAGGTGGATGCTGATGCTTTGAGTGATGCACGCCGCGGCGAGTGGGATCGACTTCACGAACTCAGTCGCCAGCGGCTCGATGGCGACGGCGTTGATGAGTTGATCGTCCGGTATCGGGCGGCTTCTGCCGATCTGGCCGAGTTGAAGACCTCCGTGGGAGACTCGCCGCAGGGCGCCTATGTGTCCTCGGTTTTAGCGAAGGCGCGTATGCGTCTGACAGGCGCTTCTGACAACATCCTCGCTCAGGTGGGGCGGTTCTTCACCGATCAGTTGCCTGCCGCGCTGTACCGCTTGCG
This sequence comes from Microbacterium sp., assembly GCA_003524435.1. Lineage (GTDB taxonomy): Bacteria > Actinomycetota > Actinomycetes > Actinomycetales > Microbacteriaceae > Microbacterium. The sequence goes on along the minus strand of DQHP01000171.1, from coordinate 14,206 downwards.
CTGGACGACTCTTGTCGTCGCACTGGTTTTCATTGCGATCACGGTTGGTGTTGCGGCGTGGATTTCCAGTGACCCGGCACTTGTTGCCACGCTGGGCTCGGCAGACTTCCTCAATCAGTACGCCGAAGAGGATTTCACCGAGTACTACACCGAGAACCCGGCAGCGGTTTTCGCCGGTATGGTGTGGACGAACAACGCTTGGATTGCCGCGCAGTGCGTGCTGTTCGGCGTCACAGGCATCTGGCCCGTCTACGTCATTGCTCAGAATGCCTTCGGTCTGGGCGTGTCCGGAGCAGTCATGGCCACGCACGACCGGCTCGATGTGATGGTGCTGTATATCCTCCCGCACGGGATGCTGGAGATGACCAGCATCTTCGTGGCTGCCGCCGCAGGACTTCACATCTTTTGGGCGTGGGTTGCTCCAGGACATCGCACGCGCGCGACAGCACTGGCCCAAGAAGGACGTGCCCTGGCGACCGTGGCGATCGGGCTCGTCTTCGCCCTTTTCCTTTCCGGGCTGGTCGAGGGCTTCGTCACGGGGTGGTCGCTGCCATGGCCGATCAAGATCGGCATCGGCGCCGCGGCGCTCGGCGTCTTCCTGGTGTACATGCTTCTGGTCGGACGTCGCGCGCATCAACGTGGTGAGCGCGGTGACCTGCTCGAATATGAGGCCGGAACGCCTCAGCTCGTCGCCGGCTAGCTCAGAACGTTTTCGTCCCGTCGAGAAGTGTCCGGTAGGCGTAGCCAGCGATGAGCGCGCCGACGACGGGGAACACCAGGAACACCCACAGCTGAGAGAGCGGACCGATACCGCCATAGATTGCTGCGGCGATCGAGCGAGCCGGGTTCACCGAGGTGTTATCGACGGGGATGCTGATGAGGTGGATGAGCGTCAGCGTGAAACCGATCGCGAGTCCTGCGAAGGGCGTGGGACGCAGCTTGTGCGTTGTGCCCAGAATTACGAAGAGGAAGATCGCGGTCAGGATGACCTCGATGATGACAGCGGCCCACATGCCGAAGCCGCCGGGTGAATGAGCACCCCAGCCGTTGCTGGCGAAACCGGCATCTTGGGCACCGGTGAGCCATCCTTCAGGGCCGAAGAGACCGATCAGGACGAGTGCGGTGCTGGCAATCACCCCGCCGGCGACCTGGGCGATGATGTAGCCCGGCACATCGCGCCACGGCAGGCGGCCAGCGGCGGCGAGGCCCACGCTGACAGCGGGGTTGAAGTGGCCGCCTGAGATCGGGCCGAACGCGTAGACGCCGACCACGACGGTGAGGCCAAAAGCCAGCGCGATCGCGACGTAGACGGCAGAACTCGCACCGGGGTCAGTGAAGTGGGTTGAGGCGAACAGTGCGGTGCCGACGCCACCGAATACCAGCAGAAAAGTGCCGAGTGCTTCGGCGACGAGCCTGGACCCGGATGACGGTACCGGCGGTGTGGCTTCGGCAAGCGATTCACTCATGGGCCACAGCATAGCGGGGGCGGATGCCGTAGCATCCGCCCCCGCGCGGGAATCACGTAATCAGGCGATTACTCGCCGACACCCACCGGCTCTGCGGAAGCGCCGGCGTGACGGGCAGCCACTTCACGAACCTTGTCAGCTGTTGCCTGGTCGACCTGGCCCCAGTACCAGAAGAAGCGCTCCTGGATAGCGGGGACGCTCAGGCTGTTGTACTGACCAGCGAGGGTCTCGATGAAGCGCTCGCGCTCCTCATCGTTGAAGACCTCGGTGACCAGCGTGCGAGCCTGACCGAAGTCGTCGTCCTCGGAGTGCAGCGTTGCCGCAGAACGCACGAGCGAGCCGTCGTTCTCCCAGCTCGCCTCGACACCGCGCTGCGGGTCGGCCTCGGGGCCACCGGCTGCGCCGTACGAGTTTGGCGTGTACACGCGGTGCTCAGCGGTGTTGTAGTGGTACTGCATGTTGCCCTCGTGCATGTAGTTGCTCGTGTGGGCAGCGTGTGGCTGGTTGACCGGCAGCTGGTTGTAGTTCGTGCCGATGCGGTAGCGCTGTGCGTCCGGGTAGGAGAACACGCGAGCCATGAGCATCTTGTCGGGCGAGATGCCGGTGCCAGGAACCTGGTTTCCGGGCGAGAACGCCGCCTGCTCGATCTCAGCGAAGAAGTTCCGCGGGTTGCGGTTCAGCGTGAACGTGCCGACCTTGATGCGCGGGTAGTCCTTCTTCGACCAAATCTTGGTGAGGTCGAACGGGTTGAAGCGGTAGGTCTTTGCCTCTTCGTAGGGCATGACCTGCACATAGACGTCCCAGGACGGGAACTCGTCGCGCTCGATGGCCTCGTAGAGGTCGCGGCGGTAGTAGTCAGAGTCTTCACCGGCGATGCGCTCAGCTTCGTCGGAGAACATCGGCTCGACGCCCTGTTTCGTCATGAAGTGGTACTGCACCCAGAAGCGCTCGCCTTCTGCGTTGACCCACTGGTAGGTGTGCGAGCCATAGCCGTTCATGTGGCGCCATGAGCGCGGCAGACCACGGTCGCCCATGACATAGGAGACCTGGTGAGCGGACTCAGGGGAGAGGGTCCAGAAGTCCCACTGCATGTCGGCGTCGCGCAGGCCAGAGCCGGTCAGGCGCTTCTGCGAGTGGATGAAGTCGGGGAACTTGATGCCGTCGCGCAGGAAGAACGTCGGGGTGTTGTTTCCGACGATGTCGAGGTTGCCCTCGGTCGTGTAGAAGCGCAGCGAGAAGCCACGGACGTCGCGCCAGGTGTCAGGGGAGCCCTGCTCGCCGGCAACGGAGGAGAAACGGATGAGAGTTTCGCTCTTCGCCCCCGGCTGGAAGACTGCTGCGCGGGTGTACTGCGAGACATCTTCGGTGACGACGAACTCACCGAAAGCGCCGCCGCCCTTGGCGTGCGGGTTGCGCTCCGGCACACGCTCACGGTTAAACGAGGCGAGCTTTTCGACCAGGTAGCGGTCATGCAGCGCAGTGGTGCCGTCGGCACCGGTGGTCAGCGACTGAGAGTCACTGGCGACGGGGGTTCCGGTTTGGGTGGTGGTGAAAGTCTTGTCAGTCATTCACTATCTTCCTTTCGCAATCAGAGCAGATGGCTCGGTAGGTCACAGAGGCTTCGAGGATGCGCATCCCATGGTCATGGGAGGGATGTAGGCAGGGTGCGGCGCCCACGGCGCAGGCGACGTCTTCTACTCGCCCGCAATGGATGCACTGCACGTGGTGGTGGTTGTCCATCTCATGCTGCACTTCGTAGAGTGCGCTGCCCGCGTCGGGCAGGTTCACGCGGCGAACGATGCCAGCGCCGGTGAGATCGTTCAGGATCCCGTGCACAGTGGGAAGCGCCACACCGCTGAGGTGTGCGGGCAGTGTCGCATGCACAGCCTCGGCTGAGGCATGCGGATGAGTGCTCAACGCTTCGAGTACAGCGACACGCTGCACCGTGACGCGAAGGCCGACAGCACGCAGCTGCTCAGGCGCCGCGGGCGCTGTCGGTGTCGTGGTCATGCCTCCATTATCGCATTGTTCTGAATCGTTTACAAAAGAGAAACGCTCAGATTAGCGAAAGTGGGGTGGGGTTATAGACGTCCTGCAGCCTTCAGCTCGAGATAGCGGTCGGCGATGCGCGGCGGAAGGTCTTCGGGGTCTGCCGTAATGGCCTCCCCGCCCGCACGACGAATCGCGTCGGCGACGTTCTCTGCATCGCGCAGGGTGCGCTCGGCAGCTGCCGCGAGGTAGATCTCTTCGCGTGATCCGCGCTGTGTCGCGAGGTCTCCGATTGCATCGTCAGTGACCGAGCCCACGAGCACTGTTGTAGATCTGGAGGGGTTGGGAAAGGCGCCGAGAAAGCTCCGGGCGGATTCTGCGGCATCCTGTGCGGTGAGCACGACGATCAGCGACGGCCGCGTGGTGAGCGTCCGGATCGAAGCGAATGCCCCCGACCAGTCCGTGTCAACCAAACGGGCGTGCACCGGTGCCATGGCATCGGTCATCGCAGGCAGCAGCGCGGCGCCATCGACTCCGGTGACCCGTGCACGTACGACGCGGTCGTAGAGCAGCAGGTGCACATGGTCGCCCGCGCGCGCGGCGAGGGCAGCGAGGAGCAGAGACGCTTCGAGCGCAGCATCGAATCTGGTTCCATCACCGACACGTGCGGCCGCGGTGCGCCCGGTGTCAATGAGAATCACCACGTGGCGATCACGTTCAGGTCGCCACGTGCGTAGCATCGTCGTGCCCGCCCTGGCTGTGGCGCGCCAGTCGATCGAGCGCACATCATCGCCGCGCACGTATTCACGCAGCGAATCAAACTCAGTGCCCTGACCTCGCACCTGGATACTGGTGTTGCCATCAAGCTCACGCAACCGGGCCAGACGCGAGGGCAGATGTTTGCGCGACGCGAAGGCGGGAAGCACGCGCGTTACGCCGCGCACCTCATGGCGAGCCTGGCGACCTCCGAGGCCGAGCGGTCCGCGAGAGCGCAGGAAGACGAACTCGCTGGAGAGCTCACCGCGCCGGCGGGGGAGTAACGGCACACTCACACGGCGACGCTCACCGGGCGGAACCTGCACAGCCAGGCGGGCCGGATTCGCCCCTGCGGTCGGCTGCCATGCGTCACGCAGCAGCGCATTGAGGGTTCGTTCACCGTGGTTGTGTACGGCAATGCTCGCTTCGACGGGTTCACCCATCCGTGCACGGTTGGGCACGCGACGTGAGATGGTCACTGCGCGGGCGCTCGCCGCTAAGAAGATATCGATCCCGAGCAGGATGATGCACAGCAGCAGCCATCCGCCGAGCACAGCCCACACCGGAGCACCCGCCGCGGTGAACGCGACGAGCGGAATGACCCCGATGCCAATGGCCAGGGCGAGACGAGCGGAAACGAACACCTTAGATCGGCACCCGCGTCTGCTGAATCACTGAGGCGAGCACGGCATCCGCTGAGACGCCTTCCATCTCCGCATCCGGTCGCAACTGCAAGCGGTGACGCCACACTGGTACGAGCATCGTCTGCACGTGATCCGGGGTGACCGCTGTCGAGCCATTCAGCCATGCCCATGCCTTTGCGGCAGCGAGCAGGCCGGTTGACGCGCGGGGGCTCGCCCCGAGCTGTACGGACGGCGACTCGCGAGTCGCGCGTGCGAGGTCGACGACGTAGCCAAGAACTTCATCGGTCACCTGGACACGGGCCGCAGCATTCTGCGCAGCACGGATCTCTTCGGCGGTCACGACGGCTTCGACACCGGTCAGCTCTCGCGGCGAGAAGCCGCTGGCGTGCAGTCGCAGCACGGTGACCTCAGCATCGCGCTCGGGCATCTGCACCACGAGCTTCATGAGGAAGCGGTCCAGCTGTGCTTCTGGGAGTGAGTACGTGCCCTCGTGCTCGATGGGGTTCTGCGTTGCGGCGACGAGGAAAGGATCAGGCAGGTCGCGGCTCGTACCGTCGGCAGAGACCTGACGCTCTTCCATGGCCTCCAGGAGCGCGGCCTGGGTCTTCGGAGGTGTGCGGTTGATCTCATCCGCGAGCAGGATGTTGGTGAAGACCGGTCCCTGTCGAAACTCGAACTCGCCGGTGCGCGCGTCATAGACGAGCGAGCCAGTTACATCCCCTGGCATGAGGTCAGGTGTGAACTGCACACGCTTCGTGTCGAGGCCAAGCGCGCGCGCGAAAGAGCGCACGACGAGAGTCTTGGCGACGCCGGGTACGCCCTCGAGCAGCACATGTCCGCGAGAGAGTAAGCACACCAGCAAGCCGGTGATGGTGCCAGCTTGACCGATAACGGCCTTGTCGACCTCGGTGCGCACACGGTGCATCGCCGTGCGCAGCTGTGCTTCGTCGAACTGCCTCAAATCGGAGGAGGGAGGTGGGGAAGTATCGGTCACGGTGTGTTCCTTTCCACGTGCACGGCAGTATCAACTGCCGATTCGAGCTCCGAAAGCTGACGTGCGGTTTCGATCAGTTCGGCGTCTGTCTCGGGCAGCGGACCCGTGAGCAGTTGATGAAGAGAGCCGCGCGGGATGCGCAGCCGGTCTGCGGCCGCGTCGGCGACATCGGTGGGCGTAGAGCGTGCCGCGAGGCTCAGCCGCTTCGCGAGGCGTCTCAGTGACCCTTCACGCAGCGCAGCGGCAGCGTGCGCAGCATCCGCGGCCTTTGCCGTGAGCTTTGCACGACCGAGCATCGTCTCGGAAGCGCGCACAGTGACGGGCAGCGTCTCGGCGACGAGCGGTCCGAATCGTTGTCCGCGAGAGATGCCCACGACAATTCCCGCCAGAAGCAGCAGCAGGATCGCGGGCGTGACCCACTCCGGGGTCAGAGTTGCGAGGGTTTCAGTGGTGTTGGTCGCCTCGATGTCGGTGTCAGCATAGGAGGGCACATACCAGACAAGGCGCTCGTTCTGGCCCAGCAGTGCGAGGCCGAGTGCGGCATTGCCGTCGTCTGCCAGGTGTTCATTGCTCAGCAGTGTGCCGGCTTCGATGAATACGGTGCGGCCGTCACCACGATCATCGACGAGGAGCGCGGCATCGCCCTCGTCAGCCTGGTAACACCCGGTCACGCCACTGGCAGGGGTGAAGAAGCGGTCGGGGCGCACCGATCCGACGTTGGCCAACTCAGGAATGGTGCAATCTGCAGTGAACTGCTCGGCGGATGGCATGGACGCGTTCTCTCCGATATCCAGCAGCCGGAGCAGACGGCTCGCGCTGGAGAGAAACACCACGTGGTCGGCGGGGGCAATGAGCTCTTCGACACCCTCATCGCTCAGCGCGAAGGGGTCAGTCATCGCGAGAGTGGTGTCGTCATCGATTGCGGCGATGGCTTCGGCGCGGGTGTGGGCGATTGTGATGTCGATGCCCTGATCGCGCAGGAGCTCCGCCAGTGCGGCCGCTCCCGTTTCTTTCGCGCTGTCAGGATTAAGCGATCCCTGGGTATCGGGTGCAGAAACAGAGATCGTGCCGATCACGAGCGAGAACGCGATCACCAGGGCAGCGATCACCAGCCAGCTCAGCGCGGAGCGTAGCCGGCCTTTTTGTCGGACAGCAGTGCTGGGTGAAATGGCGGGTGCCGCGGCATCCGGCTCTGCGAGGAGCGTCACGCGGGAACCGCCTCTTGCTGAGCGTTTGTCTCAGCGTGCGGGGACGAAGTGGCGGCAAGAAGATCGTCCGTTTCGGCGAGTGCCCGATACGTCTCTTCAGATGCTGGTTGGCGAAGATAGCGCACGTCATCGAAGGCGCTGGCAGCAGCAGTGAGGGCAACATTGTGAGCGGAGAACGCGCGCGCGGCTTCTCGGGCAATCGCCTGAGCGGTCGCACCCGGCGCTGGGTCGATGATGTCGCGCTCCAGCAGACTGCGCGCGAGGGCACGAAATCGCAGGACCGTCGCGGTGTCCCAGTCACCTTCACGCGCGCTGCGTTCCGCGTCCGCGCGAAGCTGCGCCGCGCTGCGGTCATCACGGTCGCCGAGCAGATCAACGCCGCGACGCTTCACCCGCTGTGACATTCGGGGCTTACCCCAGAGGATCAACACGGTGATGAGAGCGGCGACGATGACGATGGTGACGATGAGCAGCGTGAAGTCCGCACCGTTGAACGCCGAGGCGATATCGGCGCCGATCGCGGGACCGCCGGTGACCAGCAGAGACATGCCGTCGCCGGTGAGCGACTGGGCGGTCGGGTCATCGGCGATGGCGGTGCGCAGATCGTCGACGGTCTCGGCGGTGTCGGAGTTCGTCAGGCCCACCGTGATGGGCACCATGAGCAGCGCGGCCTGTCTGTCGTCGCTGAGGATCGGCCCGGTCACGGCCGCAGTGGATTCATCGCCGCCGGAATCGCCGAGCGAGCCGCCGAGCTTCTCCAGCTCGGCCTGGTCGTCGGCGGAGAGCTCGGATCCGTCCTCGTTCGACGCCACGACCATGACGGACTGTTTGTCCGCCTCGGGGAATTTGTCGAGGATTGTCTGTGCCTGAGTCGATTCGGAGTCGGCCGGCGCGGTTTCCGTGGGCCGGTCCTCCCCTGCCCCGGACAGAAGTCCGAAGAGCAGAGCGACGAGCACGACGATCCCGCCGAGGACGAGCCACGAACCGCGCTTCGATGTCAGCGTATGTGCGGTTTTCGCCAGTGGTGAGTTCATGACTCCAGTCCATCAATCTCAGGAGTCACACACATCGCCGAAGAGTTCGGATTCGGTCTGCAACTTTCGATGGAGGAAGCGCGCTGACCTGGGGTGATGCTTGCGGCTGAGGTTACGGCAGGGGTGGAGAGTCAGCGGCTCAGGCGAGCTCGACCCCTGCCTTTTCGACCTCCGCGAGTGCCGCCGTGCTCGAGTCTCCCCCGACACCCGCAATGAAGTCGGTGAGCACGCGGACCCTCAGCCCCACGCTCAGCGCGTCGAGGGCGGAAGCGCGTACGCAATGGTCGGTGGCGATGCCGACGACGTCCACCTCGGTGATGGTGAGTTCGGTGAGAAGCTCGCCGAGGCGGCTCCCCGTGTCCGTGATCCCCTGGAACGCCGAATAGTCGGGTTTGCCCTGCCCCTTGCGGACCTCGTGGGTGATGGCCGCGGTGTCGAGCAGCGGGTCGAAGGCCGCACCATCGGTGCCGGCGACGCAGTGGACGGGCCAACTGTCGACGAAGTCCGGAGTGTCGCTGAAGTGGCCGCCGTTGTCATTGTCGGCATCATGCCAGTCGCGGGAGGCGATGACGGCGTCATAGTCGCCGGCATGCGCGGCGAGGTGAGCGGTGATGCCTTCGGCGACGGTGTCGCCGCCGGTCACGCCGAGCGCGCCGCCTTCGGTGAAATCATTCTGGACATCGACGATGAGAAGTGCCTTGGCCATGCCTCGAGCATAGGCGTTTCCCGGCCGATTTCCAGGGGTGCGTTGGATTCGGTTGAAGGCTGGTGCGACTGGTGGTGGGCGCGTCAGGCGATGGGGCGAACGCCGAGATGCGGACGATCTGTGCTGAAATTCACCGGGTTTGCCCGCACGGCTCGTCCGCAACTTCGAGCGCACAGACCATCACTGACCTCAGGCCTGCTTGAGGGCGCGCTTCTCGGCCTTCTTCGCTGCCTTCCTCGCGGCCTTCTCGATGGCCTTGCTGTTGTCGCCGTCTCCGGCAATGAGGAGCAGTCCGCCGAGGGCCGCGAGGTTCTTCGAGAACTGGGTCTGGTGGGCCTTCGCGTCGCCGCCTTCCATCTCCCAGAAGGAGTGTCCGGCCAGAGTGGTCGGGATGAGGGAGCCTGCGAGCGCCAGTGCCGAGAGTCGCGGCTTGATGCCGAGCAGCAGGGTGGCACCGGCGAGGATCTGCACGCCGCCGTTGATGCGCACGAGCAGCTCATTGTCGTCGGGAAGTCCGGGCACGTATTCGCGGATGGAATCGAGAGTCGACTCAGCCATCGCCGCCTTGCCCGCGGGATCCTTCACAGCCGAGAGTCCCCCGGTGATGAAGATCGGTGCGGTGAGCATACGTCCTGCCGTCTGCAGCAGCGATGGGCCAAAAATCACAAGAGGCTCCTTAGGTCTATGGGGTTTTGAGCCTAACGGACGCCGGGGCCGTGCCTCAATTTCGAGGCCGGCCCAGGCGTCATATTTCGATGGTGATCAGACGGCCTGCCGGTGATCTGGTGCGGCGGGGGCGGCCTTCTTGATTCCCAGCTCCGGTTGCTTCCGGAACTGCCCCGTCAGAACGAGTGTGGCGATGACGACGGCAGAGACGATCCATCCGGAGATCCCGAGGAGGGTGAAGAGCGCCGGGTCCGGAGTCGACGCACCGGAGTCCATGAGCAGCCCCAGGAGCATCGCGTTGGACCCGTTGAGTGCCGCGTGAGCGAAGACCGCCGGCCAGACGGATCCGGTGCGCAGGCGCAACCAGCCGAAGAGGATGCCGACCATGATGCAGCCGCCGACCATGAGTCCCAGGCCGGTGATGTCGGGGCGGTTGAAGTTGTAGCCGAGCAGGATGAGCGGTGCGTGCCACAGACCCCAGACGACACCGACGATGAGCAGAGCCGGCCAGGCGCCCAGGGGGCGGAGGCTGGTGAGCAGCCATCCTCTCCAGCCGAATTCCTCACCGATCGTGACGAAGCAATTGGATATCGAGCCTGCGAGCATGAGCAGCAGATAACCGAGGATAGCGACCGCAATCGGCACCGACTCCATACCCGGGAGTGTGGCCAATTGTTCCTTGAACGCGGACAGCCCGGTGAGGTCGAGCGTGAGCCAACCGAACGCAGCGCTGACCAGATAGCCGAGGACGACGAGAACCATGATGCCGAAGAAGGCCGCGACGGTCACCCCGATGACTCGACCGAAGGGACGCAACGGCCAGAAGCCGAAGTAGCGCGGAGCGCTGGCCAAGACCTCTCCCCTGGCACGGGCACGGCGGCGCTGGACGATGGAGGCGATGATGCTGGCGACCAGAGGTGTGAACATCATGAGTCCGCCGAAGACCGTCACGGCGAGCGGGTCGTTGATGCCCTCGCCCGAAGTCCACAGCGGCAGGCAGGCCAGCCACGCGAGGCCGAAGGCAATGACGGCGAAGACTCCGATCTCGAGCCACGGCACCCGGGAAGGCACGACGGCGAGTGGGCGCCCTTTCGCGTCGACCTCCTCGGTGGGGGCGTGCGATCCATTCATCGCCGAGGCGACAGGACCGGGAATGGAATCCGTCGTTCCGGGCGGGTGGGGTGGGACAGCGGGCTGAGGTGATGGCTCGGTCGGTCCGGTCGCCTCGGCGAATCCGGTTTGACTGTGCGTCTGCGTGTTCACGGTTCCTCCTCGTTCCTGCATCGGGCCCACCGGTTCGACGGTGGTCCGTGCTTGTGATTCCACGCTATGACTCGCGGTGGCCCGGCACCTCCGCCGTGAGGCGGAAATCGCGATCAGCCGCTCGGACGAGAACGCTTCCGCAGGCGAGAATCGGAGATACGATGCGAACAGTACGGAATCAACGACGATTCGAATGAAGGAACTGCATCATGTCCGATCTCCCCTCGAAGGCCCACCATCCCGCGGGCGCTCACACCTCCGCCGGCAATCGTGCCGATGGCCATCTCTCCGATTCCGATCACCTCGCCGTCCTCGGCTACGGTGACTCGTTCGAGCGGTCGATGAGCCCGTGGGCGAACTTCGCTCTCGGCTTCACCTATCTCTCACCGCTCGTCGGCGTCTATTCGCTGCTGGCCGTCGCACTGTCGACCGGTGGTCCGCCCTCGATCTGGTGGATCGTCATCGTTGCCTGCGGGCAGCTGCTCGTCGCCCTCGTCTTCGGGGAGGTCGTCTCCCAATTCCCCATCGCCGGTGGAATCTACCCATGGGCGAGGCGGCTGTGGAGCAAACGGTATGCGTGGATGGCCGCCTGGATCTACATCTGCGCACTCATCGTCACGATCACCTCGGTGGCGGAGTTCGGGGCTGGGTTCCTCGCAAGCCTCTTCGGCCTCGATCTCAGCCGCAACTCCACTCTGTTCCTCGGCCTTGGACTCCTCGTCCTCGCCTTGGCGATCAACTTCTCGGGCACGAAATGGTTGGCCCGCATCGCGCGCATCGGCCTCTTCGCCGAACTCATCGGCGTCATCGGGCTCGGCCTGTTCCTGCTCATCTTCGAACGCAAGCACAGCTTCTCCGTCTTCTTCGACACCATGGGCACCGCCGGTGACGGCAGCTACCTGCCCGTCTTCATGGGAGCCGCAGTTGCTGGGCTCTTCCTCTTCTACGGTTTCGAGGCTTGTGGTGACGTTGCCGAGGAGGTGTCGAATCCGGCCCGCGGCATTCCGAAGGCGATGCTCATGACGATCTTCGTCGGGGCGATCTCTGCGCTGTTCTCCTTCGGCGGGTATGTGCTCGCGGCACCGAATCTCGAGGAGATCGTCGCCGGCGAGGTCGCCGACCCGATTCCCGCGATCCTCGCCGGCAGTCTCGGCGATGTCGGTGCGAAGATCTTCCTGCTGGTTGCGATCCTCGCGTTCATCTCGTGTGTGCTCAGCCTGCAGGCCGCCGCATCGAGACTGATCTTCAGCTTCGCCCGCGACGGAATGATGCCCGGGCACACGTGGCTGTCGAAGGTCACCGACGGAACGAAGATCCCACACAACGCCCTCATCGTCGCCTGCACCGCACCCGCTCTGATCTGCGTGCTCATCTGGTTCAACGACGGAATCCTCGTCGCCGTGACCTCGTTCGCGATCCTCGGCATCTACCTCGCCTTCCAGATGGTCGTCCTCGGGGCGCTGCGTCAGCGTTTGCGCGGGTGGAAACCGGCGGGGCCGTGGTCGCTGGGAGGCTGGGGCGTCGTCGTCAACATCGCGGCCTTGGCCTACGGCATCTTCGCGATGGTCCTGCTCTCGCTTCCCGGCGACTCCGGATCGTTCTTCGCCGACTGGATCGTGCTCATCGGTCTGGCCGTCGTGCTTGTCGCCGGATTCATCTACCTGTTCACGGCACGTCCGGATCGGAAGTCCGACGCTCCCGAAGGTGACGCCATCGCCGTCGCCGAGGCGATCCGCGCCCACCGCGCGAAGCTGAAACTCGCGCGGGCAGGGCGCGGCCGCTTCCCCGAATAGTGGTCACAAACGGACACTGTGCTCGAATTCAGGTCACCATCGGATACTTTCTGGCTCGATAAATGTCCGATGGTGACCTAATTCTCTAGCCCGGAAGTCCGATGGTGACCACTATTTCGCGCACACCCTATGCCGCCGTGACTACGCGTCTCGCTGAGTCCACTCGCACACACACTCCTGTGCAGAGTTTCGTTCGAGCCGTCGCCGGGACACCCGAAGCTTCTCCCGGGCGCGCTGACATCGCCTGAGGTCACCCCCAGCTCCGCCCTCGACCGGTTGTGGACAAATGGCCTGACTCAGGCGCATACGGGCTGTGGATGCAGTACGGTTGCCCACAGCCGCCTCAGGCAGGTCTTCCCACACGCTGAGTCCAAGTAGACGATCTGTGCATGAAACATCCACTGATCTACGCACACTATCCGGCAGTTCTCTCGGTCTCGGAGGCGCGAGCACGGGGAGCTTCCGACTACGAGATCCGGGCCGGGCGCGGGCTTCCCCCGGCTTCTTGGGGGCTCCGTTTCGATGACTCGGCTTCCACCGAGTATCCGGTTCCGACGTGGGCAGATGACGCGTGGCTCGATGAGGCGAGACTGCTCAGGGCACTCGTCCACAGACACCCGGGAGTCGTAGCCTGCAGAGAGACTGCCGCGCGTTTGTATGGATGGCCATTGCCGCGATCACTCAGACGAAACGATCTTCACCTGGGGACATCGGACACCAATAAGCGCATTCGCAGAAGAGGCGTCGTTCTGCACCGAATGAGAATGCTCAGATCGATCTCATGGCTGGGCCTGCCGACCTTGAGTCCTTTGCAGGTATTCAGTCAGTTTGCTTCCGTCTGCTCCGTGGAGTCGCTGGTGAAGATCGGAGACGCGGCGATCGGCGACTGGAAGAGCCCACCGCAATTCACACTGCCGTCTCTGGTCGAGCACGTCGCCGAGACGAGGCACCTCAGGGCCAGATCGAAGCTCAAGGCCGCTGTTGAACTCATTCGGGAAGATGTCGACTCGCCGATGGAGACCGACCTCCGCCTGTGGGCCGTGTCCCGAGGCCTTCCGGAACCTGCCGTCCACCCCGCCGTCTACTGCCCGACGATCGACCGGACCCTGCATCCCGACCTCGGCTACCTGAAGGAGAAACTCGCATTGGAGTACGAGGGAGACTTTCACAGGACATCAGAGGGACAGTGGGCCGCTGATATCGACCGAGTCAACGCACTGAAAGCCGCCGGCTGGACGGTATTGCGAGTAACGAAGTCGACCAATCGCCGTCAGCTTGAACGCGACATCCGCCGACATCTCGGACTGCAGTGAAAAATGTAGGTCAGCATCGGACATTTCTGGCGTCGAAAAGTGTCCGATGTTGACCTAAGTTCTGCCGCTAGTGTCCGATGCTGACCTATATCCACGCGCAAATATCCGATTGCGACCTGCTGTTTCGGGTGAAGCCAGCTTCGTGGGCAGATACCGCGAGCGGAGGTACCAAGCTGGCAGCAGAACGGATAGCGGCCGCCAGCACCGTCGCGCCGCCTGCTCTGCCTCAGACCCCGAACTCTGGCGCGAAGGCCAAGGCACCCGCAGGCACCTCGCCGGCCAACGGCATCGCCATGAGCGCGTCGCCTGGAACGTCGACGTGCAGGGTGATGCCGAAGCCCGAGGCCGGGGTGAACCCGAAGCGCGGGTAGTAC
>DQHP01000008.1 GCA_003524435.1 Microbacterium sp. | reverse complement strand
GAGGCAGCGGCGCGCGGCGCCGAGGTCGAACTGGTCGCGGCGAACATCGGTGGGGATGTCCTGTCAGCGGCGCGGCATCCGCACGTCACCGTCCGCACAGCAGGGACGGCCGCAGAACTCGGAACCGAGATGAAGGATGCTGCCGCGCATGCCGACGTCGTGATCATGGCGGCCGCGGTTGCTGACTATCGCCCGGCAGACGCCGCGGGACATAAGCTCACGAAGGAGAGCGGGAAGCTCGCGAGCATCGAACTTGTCGAAAACGAAGACATCGTCGCGGCGCTCGCCGCGGCACGCGCCACAGGTTCTGCTCCCGACGCGCAGACAATCGTTGCCTTCGCCGCCGAGACCCTGCGCGACCCAGATGAACGTCGCGACCGCGCACGCCGCAAACGTGAGCGCAAAGGTGTCGATCTGCTTGCCGTGAACCTTGCCGATGCCGAGCACGGCTTTGAGCGCTCACACAACGCCGTCGAGATCATCGGTGCCAGCGGAGCGATCGTTGCCAGTGCCGAGGGGCCGAAGAGCGAGGTCGCTGCGGCGATCTGGGATGCGATCGTCGCAGCGCGCGGATAGCCTCACAGCATGAAGAGGGAACAGGTAATGGCATCGGCCTTGGCCGCAGCCTTCACTGCCGATGATGCCGCCCCTCAGCGCCTCATCCAGATCGTCGGAGAGACACTTCGCGCGCAATGGTGCGAGCTCACGGTGGCGACCCGCCGATACGAATGGTCAGCGCCGGGACGCCGGATCGCGGATCGCGCTCACTGTTCGTTGAGCTCAGACCCCGAGATCACGATTGCCCTTGCGCCCGCCTCGGCGATGCTCACCGCACAGCAGTGGCAGCCGCTGCTTGTCTTGCTTGAACCGTTAGCGTTTACCGAAGCTGCCGAGAGCGCGCAACGCCTCCGCAATGACGCCGTGCATCGCCTTGACGATGCCCGCTGGCACGCGAGCGTCGATATGGCACAGGAACGACGGGACCTGGAACGACATCTGCATGACGGGGCGCAGCAGCACCTCGTCGCACTGCAGTTGGCCGTAGCGATGGCCGACCATCAGGACGGCGATTCTGGTGGGGAGCAACGCCGCGATAGCGTGCGCTCAAAGTTGGATTCGGCAGAGCAAGTGCTCGTCGCGACCGCGCGTGGGGTGCTCCCGCACACGCTGGCAGCCGGCGGGCTCAACGGTGCGCTTCACTCCCTGACCGGGCCCGCCCTCAGCGTGCGCGCTGAGCTTCCCCGCCTTATGCCCGCGGTCGAATCCGCTCTCTATTTCATCGCGCTGGAAGCGGTGAGCAATGCGCGAAAGCACGCTAAGGGTGCCCAGATCTCGATCGATGCGCGGATGCGAGGCGGCCGCGTCACGGTGTCGATCCGCGACGATGGCCCCGGCTTCATCGTTGATGAGGATGGCATCGGCGGCCTCTCGCACCTCGCACATCGTCTGGAAGCGATCAACGGTGACGTGGATGTTCAGTCGGCACCCGGGGAGGGAACGCGCGTGACCGCCTCAGTTCGTTATTGAGGCGAACCCCGTTGGCCTGCCGAAAACGATCGTTTGCGGCTCGCATTACGCCGGAGCCCAAGCGGGACGCCGACAACGTTCGTCGGAACTACTACGCGAACGGCGCGAGGAGGACGAGGTTCGCTTCCACCCCGCTGACGACCTTCTGCGCCGCGCGTGCGTACAGGATCTCGCGACGAGTCGCCTCCCCGATGTAACCGCCTTCGCTAACGACACGAATCTCATCAGCGAGGTCGATCCGTCTCAGATGCAACTCACCGAGAGCAGCACGCATACTCGCAGTCGGTTCACTGTCAACCGGCTCCGGGGCGAGCACGATGACGCCGCGTGTCGTCAGCCTCTTCCGTTCCAAATCGAACAAGCGCTGAAAGCGAAGAGAACCGCATAGGCACACCACCTTTGGGCGCTCGACGTTCACTTTGCTCATGCCCTCAGTCAAACAGGCTGGTGTCGATAACGATAGGCGTGCCCTGGTGAAACCTCATGCGAGGAACCTCGTCCGCCGTGTCCCAGACGGATGCATGCCGACTGTCAGACTCGAGCCCGGATATGCGGTACGTCAATAGCGTCAGGGTGGGGCTGAGGGTGATGAAGCTCCACTCGTCGGTGGATGGTGTCTGTCGCTCTCTCTCGTCCGCCAACGACTCCACAATCTCTGCACGGGTCCAACGGCGGCCCGAACGACCTACCCCGATGAAGTCATCGTGCAGGAGCGCCAGCAACCGTTCATGGTCAGTCCGCACCGCAGCTGTCAGAAGTGATTCTTCAAGTTCTTGCAGGAGAGCATGGTTCATGTGCCCAGCCTGGCGCAGAGCTGCGCTGAAATCGATCGTTATCGGTTGTCTCGCAACTAAGGTTGCGTACCTCGGTTTGCCCGGCAGGTTGCGAGACAAAGATGTGAGACTCGCGATGGATGGTGAGTTTGCAAGCTCGGCTCTCAATGTCCGAAGTCATCGGCACTTCTGTCCGAAGTCCTCAACACTCGTGTGCGTCAGCCGATCGCGCGAGGTGGGGCGACTGTCTCGTATCCCATGGGTTACGAGACGGTTGAGTTGCGAGACAGATCGAACACACTGATCTATATTTCACCGCGCCGCTATCGTTGGCACTTATGTTGTTGGGATGAGTGAGTTGCTGCCCGACGTCGAAGCCCTTTCTTCAGTCACTGACGCCGATGCGTCCGACGTCTCGCATCTGCTCGGGCAACTGTCGAAGACGGCAACTTTTGACCAGGATCGGCTCGCCGCGATCGTAGCCCACGACGCAACTGAATTGCTTGTCGTCCGAGCAGGCGGGCGCATCGTGGGTGCCGCGACTTTCGTGACCTTCCCGCTGCCTTCAGGAGTACGGGGTCATGTGGAAGACGTGGTGGTCGACGAGACGATGCGCGGGAAGGGGATCGCCCGAGCGCTGCTCGTGCGGATGACGGAGATGGCGACCGATCGCGGGCTCCGCACTCTCGACCTCACGTCGAGGCCGTCACGCGAGTCGGCACTGCGACTGTATGAATCGGTTGGATTCGTACGGCGTGAGACGAACGCGCTTCGGTTCACGCCGCCGCCGGTCTCGCAATAGTCGATCGTTGAATCCCGCGTTTGATCGCTCCTGCGCCGGTCTAGCGGCAGTGGAGCTACCAATTACGATTGCGTGATGTGGTGGTCTGAGAACGAGTGGGCGGCGCTTACGGATCCGCTCACGTGCGGCATGTGTGCCGATGCGCACTTGGACGAGAACGAGCACAGTACCCTGGTCGCATCGACCGCGACTACTCATGTGCGTATTGCACGGAATCAGGCACACCGCGGGTACTGCATCGTAATCCTCCGCGAGCACGTCACCGACGTGGGCGAGCTTTCACCCGAGCAGCTGAGCGCGTTCTGGGCCGACGCACAACGCGCCGGCCGCGCAATCCAAGCAGTATTCGACCCGCGCAAGATCGACTACCTCGTCATGGGGCATCGCATGCCCCATCTGCATTGCCACGTATTCCCGCAACACTCTTCAGATGATCCGAAACGCAACGTCGACATCTCCGACAGATCGGACGATCATTCGCCGCTCGCGCTCCGAGAGGACGCACGAACACTCCGGCATTCCTGGGATGAGCAGTCAAGCAGCGCGGGGTAAGCATTCTCGGCCGATTCGCGGCCGGTTTGCACGAATTTGAGCGTCGACGGACCTCGGCGCTGAAGCTGTCTCAAAACCCTAGCGATGTGAGACGTCTCACCGCCGCCGCTTGAGGGTGAACACCATCCGATTCGCAGAGAGGCGTCTCGTATCCCATGGGATAGGAGACGCAGAACCGGCGGTCACCCTGGAGCACAAGCGGATAGTTCTGCACCTCTCCCGCTGTATCGTGTGCATGCAGGGCTAAGCAACGGGTGTGGTTGAGCCGGTGGGAGTGGAATTACTGTGGAGATCCCTTTCGCGCTAGCGATGACGTTTCCTTCATGGTCGATCAACCAATCTATAATCAGCTTCTCGGGCCGACGGTCGCTGAGATCGTCGACGCTGTCGAATCTCATCATGAAGACCCCGCATCTGGCGTGGCGAGTGCGGATTTTACGGCGGCGACAACGGACAAATCATCCGGCACGCACTGCGGCAACGTGGTGACGCCCCAGCTGAGAGTCAGCCGGGGCATCACCACCCATTTCTGTGGGGACTACGTCACGGTGGTGTGGGCGTTCAATCGCCCCGGTCTGCCTTTGGAGAGTGAGCCCGGCGCAGTCCGCGAACCTCAACCAGGATCCAAACGAGTGCGACCAGGTTCAGAGTCGGGACGATGACTTGGAATATAAGAGCGATACCGGACATCAGTAGTTCTGCACACTGTATGCGCTCGAGCCCGTAACACGGAGCCCGAGGGACTTCGACGAGGATGCGCCCGAGAAGTCGGTGCAAGTCATGAGCCAATCGGCCTTAGCCGGGCTTGCGTTGTTGCCCGTTCGCTGCGTGATGCCGAAGACTTCGGTTGAGCAACTGTTCGCGGATTCAAACCCGCGCTGGGCAGCTGGCATATAGGAAATCGTGGATGCGTTGGAGGCTCGTGAATAGTTGGCGTGGAACCACATGTTGTGCCAAAGGGTCCAGTGGTAAACCTGACAGCCAGTGTAGGTGACTCCGCCTGAACCTCCGGACGAGCTGCAGTTCTTGATTGCTCGCAGAGAGACGTCCCCGTCGGAGTTAACCACCTCTTCGCTGACGCCAACGCTTTCGAACGAACCGTCGGCATAGCGATTGATCGGAAATGTGCCGTAATCGTTCGTCACGGTTTCGACAACGACCGGCACAGCCCCTGGCAAGTCTGCATCCAGAGTCGTCCCGCTGAGCGCTTTCTCCAGCAGGCTTGAGCGCAGTTCCTGAGGTACCTCGAAACGAGCCATGTTCTCTTCGAGGAACCCAGCTGCCTTTGATACCTCACTCTCATCCGGGGTGCTGGCGGTCGCCGCCGTCGCCGTTGCAGTTCCCATCGTTGCTGCCGCGAGTAGTCCGGCCGTGATAAGGCTGGTAAGCCGACGGCCAAGCCTTCCGCTTGTACTTCCTCGTCGTTGAGTCAGGTGCATATCTCTACCTTTCAGTTGTGCCTTCTGAGCACCTCGAACGATACCGGCCCCCACCCCGGGCGTCTGTCCCCTCTTCGGCCTACAGCGTGCACTCCGGCCATCCGTTATACTCCGCGCACGCGCGAAGATCCCACCGAGTACGAGCCGGGGGCACGTTGAGAGGATAGCCATCCGAAGAACGTGGAAGCTTACGGCCACGACAGGTCCCACTCTGGCGTTGCGTTGATGCTCATCAGCGCCAGTGCGGAACCGACACTCGTCCCAACGCCTAGTGCGTCAGAGGTTTCTCCGGCGTCGGCTCTAGCGACGGTCGCACCCCGTGGGCGTAATCGATCGCGAGCACAGCTCGCTCGTCGCCTCGGTCGCCGCGGGCCGCCCCGGTCCCGGCGGCATCGACATGATCGGCGTGGCTCCCGAAGTCAACTTGCTATCGGTACATTGCGCGCGCCGGGCAAGTGTCTCGTAACTCATCTGTCTCAGAACCCATGCGTTATGAGACACCGAGGTTACGAGACAGTCCGAGTTAAGGCAGGAACTGGCTGCAAGCGTTCCTTACGCCAAGGTCCGCCTCGATGTAAGCGGCCGCGAGAGAGGAATCAATCGGATCGTCGAGCGCATCCTCTTCTGCCGCAACTTCCAACGCGTCGTGCCACTTGCCGGCAGCGTCACCGAGGGATGTGGCAGCCGTCTTCACGTCGCCGTCGGCGTCAATACTCTTGGCGGCATCGGCAAGCTCGACGAACCTGGGCAACACCGTCCGGATCTCCCCGGCGTTGACCGAAACTTCGTTTACGAGCGTTTCGAGTTCGCCCTGCACATTCAGGAGATCGCGGCAGGCGTCCGTGTTGCTCGGAGCGCCACTGCAAGCCGTCATAGTAAGAGCCAGCAGACCTATGACGAGCATGGACCCGTTGTGATTCCTCATCTTCGCACTCTATATGGGCACGACTATGCCCCGCGGAGCACCAGCGCTCCGGCCCCTTCTACCGTCTCACATCCCATGGGTTGCGAGACACCGAGGTTACGAGACACTCAGCGTGGCGAGGTATGTGCGGCAGTAAGCCATCTTGCACTGACTTCTCGAGCGCTTGCGGGCGGCTGGACTCAGTCGTCTCCGTAGCGTTCGGTCGCTACTTCTGCTCCACGTGAAAATCAGCAATCGCCCGGTTCAAGGCCCAGATGCCAAGCGGCCAACCCTGAATGACCACCATGATGAGGGCGGCCGCGACGAGCGGATGCAGAAACTCGTACGGAGCAAAAAACACAAGGACTGCGAACAGCAGCAAGCTGCAAACCGTGGCGAGAGCCCAAGGGTAGTACGCACGCAATCCCGCCTGCCATGCGGCAGCGCTTTCTCCAGGCTGGCGACGTCTCATGCCGTTGATAGTCACGATCTTGATTCGGCCGCTGACGGACAAAGTACTCATAACCAGTACAGCGACAGCCCATACAGCGAGAAACAGGGCTACGAGGTGGTTTTCGCTCATCCTCTTCCTCGGTCCATGCGTTGACGGCAACAGTTGCATAGACATTACGCTGCTTCTGATCACAGCTGCATTCATCGGGACCGTCGCCGCAACCGGAACAGGCCCGATGCTCGCAGCGTCAGCGGTAGTTGCGATACTGGCATCCGTGGTCGTCGCCTCGGATAAAACACTGCGAACTTTCACCGCGACATCCGATTCCGCCAGATAGAGCCAGTCCGTCTGGTTATGTGTCTCATAACCCTAGGGTTGTGAGACGTCTCATCTGCCTGAGTGTTGAGGACTTCGGACACTGACATGGTTCGCGAGTTTCCCAGGCTCGGCGATTCTCACAACTATGTCTCACAAGTGATTGACAAGATACGAGTACACACCCTTAGTTGCGAGACACCTGGAGAACCCTGAAATGGCAAAGCTGATCGGCTACGCACGAGTGTCCACCCGTCAGCAGTCAACGGATCGCCAAGAAGTGGACCTTTTGGCTGCGGGGGTCCGCCGCGATGACCTGTACACCGATCACGGAGTATCCGGTGCCCGGGCCTCTCGCCCCGAGTTCGACCGTGCGATCGAAGCAGTCGAGACCGGGGACACTCTGGTCATCACGACACTGGATCGGCTGGGCCGATCGACACAGAACATGCTCGCCTTCGCAGAAGAGCTCCGCGCTCGTGGCGCAGGATTGCGCGTGCTGAACCTTGGAGGCGGCGACGTCGACACGTCCACGCCGATGGGGTCGATGCTGTTCACCGTCATGGCAGCACTCGCGCAGATGGAACACCAAATCAAGCGCGAGCGCATCGTTGACTCGATCAGCAAACGACGCATCGCCGGCAAGGATCTCGGCGGACGCCGGCAACGAGTCACGGACAGCCAGATCCGCAACGCCCTCCACCTCGTACAAAGCGGCCAGCCAACAGCACAGGTCGCCCGCGACCTCGGAATGTCCCGCGCAACCTTCTACCGCCGGTCAAGAGCACTCACCGATTAGCACTCGACCGCAAAGTGTCGGTTTGTGCACACCAGTACAGATCGGGCGTTGTCCACAGTCCCCAGCACAATGCCCGGATTACTAGGGCCAGCTGTGCCGACGACTTCGGACAATGACATCGGTGTCGTCGATAGGCCTGCCGTAAACGATCGTTTTCGGCCGGTGGGACTAGGTTCTCGAGGCATAGAGCAACGGCGGATCGGTTCCAGCCAGTAGTGGTTCCTCATCGCCCTCGGCCGCTCTCGTAGGCTGTGAAACATGCAGTCCCAGACCCACGACCTGAGCTTCACCGACACTGAGGTTCGCAAGAGGTTTCTGAGCTGGGCTGATGGGGAAGCCGACCGCGAGCGGGGATGTCTCCAACTCCTCTGGAAGCACGCACCGGGGATCGCGCCACGCCCTTTGAAACGGGAGACCGTCGACCGCCACCCCGTAGTAACTATGGAACGACTTCCCGGCAGAGCACTCGGCCACGAGCCTCTGACGTCTGACCAGACCGCATCACTCGGGAAGGCCTTGCGTCGCCTCTACGACATCCCCACCGAGCGCATCTCTGCCGCAGGGATCAGCGAGCGCCGCTACGGCCCCTCAACGCTCCCTCAGGCGCTTCTCAGCTGGCTGCGTGAAGCACACGATCTCTCTGCCTGCCAAGATCCTGCGCAGGTGCGAGATGGAATTGAAGCCGCACTGGAGGGGCTGACAACCCCCGGTGCGCTCCCCGCCGCGCGACTCACCGGGCTCGGGATTGCAGATCTGAACCCCGCGAACATCCTCTGGGACGGTGAGACTTGCCGTCTTGTTGATTTCGAGGACGGCGGGATGACAGATCCGGCATATGACCTGGCCGATCACGTCGAGCACATCGCCAGTCGCCTCACTGGGGTGTTCGACCCGGAGGCGCTTTGTGCCGCCATCGGGTTCTCCGATGAAGAGCGAGAACGTATGCGCGCATACCGGCCCCTCTGGGCGGCGTTCTGGCTGGTGATGCTTCTGCCAAGCAATGGCGGTTTTCATCGAAATCCACCGGGCTCGACAGAGGCCCAAGCCCTCCACCTGATTCGACTCATCAGCTGATCGCCCCCTTCGTGCGCCGAAACTGTCTACCGAAAGGCGTTTCCGGAGATCGTTTTTGGCAGGCGCATCAAGTTCTCGTCGGGCTCGCACCGCTAGAAGGACCGAGTCACGCGGGAATGCGCGAACCGACCTTGAGTTAGATACCCCCAGGGGGTATCTTTTAACCATGAACGGGTACAGCGACGGCAAGGCAGATCTCGCTAAGCGGTTGAGTCGCGTCGAAGGTCAGGTGCGAGGAATCGCACGGATGGTCGACGAAGACAAGTATTGCATCGACATCCTCACGCAGGTATCTGCAGCGACGAGAGCGCTCGAAACGGTGGCGTTGTCGCTGCTGAGCGATCATCTAAGTCATTGCGTGGCCGAGGCCAGCGCCGAGGGTGGCGAGGTTGCGGCAGAGAAGGTCCGCGAGGCTAACGAGGCCATTGCCCGTCTGGTCCGTTCATGACCGCCACATCTGTCTATTGAAGGAGCACACGATGACTGATCGCATTGAACTTGGCCTAAAGGACGCGAACGCTGGCTGCGCGTGCTGCGCCGTCCCATCGAACACCGAGGCGTCCGCACCGGCTGCGGCCTCATCTTCGTCCTCCGAAGAGGTTTTGGTTGCGGGGATGACGTGCTCGCATTGCGTGTCGAGCGTCAGTGAAGAACTGGCGGCTGTGGACGGTGTCGAGTCCGTCGACGTCGACCTGAACGCCGGCGGCACCTCCCGCGTGACTATCCACAGCGCAGCACCGGTCGATCCTGCCGCTGTGAGAGCTGCGGTCGAAGAGGCCGGGTATACCCTCGCGACCAGCCAGGCCTGAGTCGCTAACCGTCTGCACCCGGGCTCAACCGGGCGCATCTGAGCAAGGAATTCCGATGAGCCAGCACGACGAACACAGCCATCGCGCCGCACACGAGAACCACGGCGCGGCGCCGACAACGGAGCATGACCACGCGGCGATGAGCCACGATCACGACGCTTCGCCAGAACATGGCGGCCATGGTGGGCACGGCGGACATGGTGGGCACGGTGATCATGTGGGCCAGTTCCGGCGGTTGTTCTGGATCATGCTGGTCCTTGCGGTTCCGGTCGTCGGGTTTTCGATGATGTTCTCGATGCTGCTCGGATACCCGCTGCCGGACGCTGCGTGGGTCGGTTGGGTGTCCCCGGTTCTCGGAACGGTCATGTATGTGTGGGGCGGGGCGCCGTTCCTCACCGGTGCGGTGAGCGAACTCCGGGCCCGCAAGCCCGGCATGATGCTGCTGATCGCTCTCGCGATCACGGTCGCGTTCCTCGCATCATGGGGCGCGAGCCTGGGCCTGCTGCACCACGAACTGGACTTCTGGTGGGAGCTGGCCCTGCTGATCGTGATCATGCTGCTCGGTCACTGGATCGAGATGCGTTCCCTCGCGCAGACGACCTCAGCGTTGGATTCCTTGGCTGCGTTGCTGCCTGACGAGGCGGAAAAGATCGAGGGCGATACAACCGTCACGGTTGCCCCGTCTGATCTGCTGGTGGGTGACGTGGTGGTGGTGCGCCCGGGCGGGCGGGTCCCCGCAGACGGGCGGATCGTGCAGGGCTCGGCCAGCATGGACGAGTCGATGATCACCGGAGAATCCCGGCCCGTGCGCCGCAGCGACGGCGACCAGGTCATCGCCGGCACCGTCGCGACCGACTCCGGTGTGCGGGTGGAGATCACCGCGATCGGCGAGGACACTGCTCTC
>DQHP01000049.1 GCA_003524435.1 Microbacterium sp. | reverse complement strand
GCGACGATCTCGTCGTTCTGGTTCTGGATGAGCGCATCCCAGCGCACCTCGCCGTACTCGTCGGTCTCACGCGGCGTGATCTGCTTGGCGGTGAGCGACACTCGGATGCTGTCGCCAGGCGACACCGGAGTGATGAAGCGAAGGTTCTCCAGTCCGTAGTTGGCAAGCACCGGGCCCGGCTCGGGATCGACGAACAATCCGGCAGCCCACGACACGAGCAGATACCCGTGCGCGACGCGGCCAGGGAAGAACGGGTTCGCGGCCGCGGCATCCTCATCCATGTGCGCGTAGAACGTGTCTCCCGTGAAGTGTGCGAATGTCTCGATGTCATCCAGCGTGATCTCGCGCGATGCTGATGCGATCTGATCGCCGATTCGCAGGTCGGCCAGCGACTTCCGGAACGGATGCACGTCGCCAGCCTGCGCTGCAGCACCCGTATGCCACACGCCGGTCAGCGCCGTGAGCATGTCGGGAGAGCCCTGCACGGCCGTTCGCTGCATGTGATGCAGCACCGCGCGGATGCCGCCCAGCTCTTCGCCACCGCCCGCGCGTCCTGGTCCGCCGTGCACGAGTCCGGGCAGCGGTGAGCCGTGCCCCGTCGACGAACGGGCATCGTCACGGTCGAGGAACAGCACGCGACCGTTCGATGATGCAATCCGCGCCATGAGTTCGGTGGCAAAGACCGCATCGTGGGTGGCGACACTGGTCACTAGTGACCCACCGCCGCGGACGACGAGNNCCTCGGCGGCCGTTGCGTATGTCAGCAGCGAAGAAATCGGTCCGAACGCCTCGACCTCGTGCGCAGCATCCGTCATCGCGTCGTCGAAACGCAGCAGCACCGGCGCGACGAACGCGCCCTCCGTGGGAACCGACGATGGTGCCTCGAGCGATCCGATGACGATCTGCCCACCGGCATCCGTCAGCACGCGGACCTGCCGCAGAACCTCGTCACGCTGGGCGCTCGAGGCAAGCGGCCCCATCGTCACGCCCTCGGTGCGAGGGTCTCCCACGACCACCTTCGAATCGATTCGGGTGCGCACTGCATCGATCACCGCGTCCGCCGCGGCGGAGGGCACCAGCGCGCGTCGGATCGCCGTGCACTTCTGCCCGGCTTTCGAGGTCATTTCGGTGACGAGCTGGCGCACATAAGCGTCGAACTCGGGCGTGCCCGCGGTGGCATCGGGCCCGAGCACGGAGGCGTTGATCGAGTCGGTCTCGGCCGTGAAACGCACGCCTCCGGTTTGCACTGCCGGATGCTGGCGCAACAGCGCCGCCGTCGACGCGCTGCCGGTGAATCCGACCAGATCGCCCAGCCGCAAGTCATCGAGCAGTGTCGGCACACTGCCGCTCACCAGCTGCAGCGACCCCTCGGGCAGCAGGTCGGACTCGACGAGGATTCGCACCATCGCCTCGGTCAAGTAGCCAGTGGGAGTGGCGGGCTTGATGAGTGACGGCATCCCGGCGAGGAAAGCGGGCGCGAACTTTTCTAGCGGCCCCCACACCGGAAAATTGAATGCGTTGATCTGCACGGCGACGCCGGGCAGACGTGTGTGCACGTGGCGTCCGAGAAAAGAGCCGTCTTTCGACAGCGGTTCCACGGGCCCGTCAACATGCACCTGCGAGTTCGGCAGCTCGCGGCGCCCCTTGCCGGAGTAGGCGAACAGCACGCCGATGCCGCCGTCGATATCGACCCACGAATCGGCCTTCGTCGCGCCGGTGCGTGTGGAAAGTGAGTAGAGCTCTTCTTTGCGTTCGGTGAGAGCGAGCGCGAATTGCTTGAGCAGCACTGCGCGCTGGTGGAACGTCAGCTTCCCGAGCGATGCCTGTCCGACCGTGCGGGCGCACTCGAGCGCGGCGCCGAGATCGAGGCCAGTGGTGCTGACACGCGTGATCTCTTCGCCCGTCGACGCATCGCGCACGATAGTCGCCGCGGCCGCATCGGCCGGTGTCCACCATGATCCCTGCACGAAGCTGGGCAGCACATCGGTCATCGGTTGTCCCATCTGTAGAATCCTTCGCCGCTTTTGCGGCCGAGTTTGCCCTCGGCGACGAGTCGCCTGAGAAGAGCGGGTGGCTCAAATCTGGCGCCGAGATTCGCGTGCAATTCTTCGGCGATTCCGAGACGCACGTCTAGTCCCACGACGTCGGTCGTACGCAATGGCCCCATCGGATGCCGATACCCGAGCTCCATCGCACGATCGATGTCCTCGGCGCTGGCGACGCCGGTTTCCAGCATCCTGATGGATTCGAGCGCTAGGGCGACCCCGAGGCGGCTTGACGCGAAACCGGGGGAGTCACGCACGATGATCGCGGCTTTCGTCAGCATCTCGACCCAGCCGCGCGCACGTTCGATGACGTCCGCGTCGGTGGCGCTGCCGGTCACAACCTCGACCAGCGTCGAGGACGGTACGGGGTTGAAGAAGTGCAGTCCGAGGAAGCGCTCGGGGCGGGTGAGAGAGGTGGCAAGGTCGTCGATTGAGATGGAGGAGGTGTTCGAGGCGAGCACG
This sequence comes from Microbacterium sp., assembly GCA_003524435.1. GTDB lineage: Bacteria > Actinomycetota > Actinomycetes > Actinomycetales > Microbacteriaceae > Microbacterium. The sequence continues at coordinate 3,870 of DQHP01000049.1, read as the reverse complement.
GCTTTACCTGCCAGCACGCGCTCGACACGTGTGAGCGCGTCGCGCTTCAGCGCCCGGTTTTCCGGTACCGCCTCGATGGCGAGATCGCGATCGGCGAAGAGCGCGAAGTCGGTCCCGACGTGCAGTTTCTTGGTGAGCTGCTCCGCGGTCGGCTGCTGCGGGGTCGGCTGCTGAGGGGCCTGCTTTTGTGTGGTCTGCGGCTGAGGGGTTTGCGGGGCTGCGCTTCGAGTAAGCGATCGGGCGACGCTCTCGTGGATTCGGGATGCCGCGGCATCCGCCATCTCCTCATCACGCTCGATGACCACCACGTCGTTGCCGGTCATCAGAAAGGCATGTGCGATCCCCGCGCCCATGCGGCCGCCTCCCAGCACTCCGACATTCATGGCCGTCCGCGCTTCTCAAGAAAGTCGGTCATTCGTCGCATCTTCTCCGGACTCTCGAACAACTCAGCCTGTAGTTCGCCATCAATTTCAGGGTGTGCTTCGCGGGGCGCGCGGAGAGCGCGCTTGGTGTGTTGGGTCGCGAGTGCATCGTTCGCGGCGATGCGATTGGCGATCTGGTGCGCGGTCGGCAGGAGATCACCCAGAGTGTGGACGCCGGAGATGAGGCCGACCGCGAGCGCCTCATCGGCCGTGAGAGCTCTTCCGGTGAGCAGCATTTCACTTGCGAGCGCCCCACCGACGATTTCTCGCAGCCGCCAGGTTGCCCCCGCCGCGGCCATGATGCCAAGCCCTGTTTCGGGGTTGCCGATGCGCAGTCGAGAGGTGGCAATGCGAATATCTGCCGCGTAGGCGAGCTCGGCGCCCCCGCCCAGCGCGAAGCCGTCGATGGCGGCGATCACCGGCATCGGCAGTTCATGGATGCGGATGAACGCCGTCGCATTGATGTTCTGGCGAGCATCGTCTGCACGGCGTGCGCGGAGCTGGCTGATGTCAGCGCCGGCGGCGAAAACGCCCTCTGTGCCGGTGACGATCAGAGTGCGTGGTTCGGCTTCGAGCTCCTCGCAGAGCGCGTGTAGCTCATTGATCATTTCGCGATCGATTGCGTTGCGCTTGGCGGGGCGATTCAGCCGGGCGATGACGCGGTCGGGGCGCCGCTCGATGACGAGGGATGCCTCATCCATATGCGCTCCTGACAACATTGTCGTGCGGGTAATCTATTTCTGACCGATCGTTCAGAAATTAATTATGGCAAGGATCGCCAGCATCAGCAATTGCTAGTGCCAGACTGGAGAAGTGACTGTGTCTTCCGCCCCGTCTGCTGCCCGCCGTGGTCGGCCAGGCTATGACCCGCGGCAGATTCTGGAGATCGCCGTGCAGGTCTTCATCGAGCAGGGTTATGACGCGACGTCGGTGGCATCGCTCGCCGCGCGCCTCGGACTATCGAAGTCAGCGCTTTATCACCACTACGAGTCGAAGGAAGCGCTGCTCGAAGTGGCGCTGGACGAGGCAATCGGCTCGCTCGAGGGTGTCTTGCGTGAGCCTGGCGCCCAGCAGGGGCCCGCGGGACAACGTCTTGAGTATGTGCTGCGTGGCGCGGTGCGGGTGCTGGTTGACAAGCTCCCCTACGTGACGCTGCTGCTGCGGGTGCGCGGAAACAGCGACATTGAGCGCGCAGCGCTAGAGCGCAGGCGCGCATTCGACCGCGATGTGACTGAGCTTGTCGGCCTGGCTCAGGTCGATGGGACCGTGCGCGCCGACATCGACGCATCGGTAGCCACTCGGCTGCTGTTTGGCATGGTCAACTCAATTGTTGAGTGGTACCGGCCGACCGGGGTGGAAAATGCCGCGGCGCTCGCAGAGGACGTGCTGGCCGTGGCGCTCGACGGGTTGCGGACGCGGTAGAAGCCTGCGCTGTAGCGTTTCGTCGGTCCACGAACGAGGTTCAGGTGCTGGCGATGACGGTTTCTGTTAGCGCGCGTCGAGTGCGCGGCGCTGTTTCGCGCTCCCGCAGCTGGTCGGACAGAGTCGACGGGTCGCCGAGATCTCCGATGGCAAGCACAGTCAGGGGCGTGAAGCGCTCCTCCAGCGCGATGCGAGCGGCGACCGCGGCGACGTCGAACCCGCTCATCTGATGTACGAAGAGCCCATCGTGATGCGCCTGCACAGTCAGGTGCGCGACCGCCTGGCCGACGTCATACGCCGCGTGTGTGATGACTCTGCCCTGATCATCGACGGTCTCGGCGACGGCAACGATCAGCGCGCCTGCCGAGGTCGCCCAGGTCTGGTTGAACCCGATGAGCGACTCGACGATGTCGGTGTGCAGTGCACTGCCGCGCCGGGCGATAACAAAGCGCCAGGGCTGAGCGTTGTAGGCAGACGGAGACCAGCGCGCAGCCTCGAGTGCGGCGGTGAGCTTGTCCTCGTCGATGGGGGTGGCCGCCTCATAGGCGCGCGGACTCCAGCGCGCCGCCAGAACCTCGTGAACGGGGACAGAAGTCTCGGCGGTGCGGTCGAGAAGCGGAGTGCTCATGATGCCTTTCGGGGTGTCAGTCGTTGCGGACCCCGTCGTCCATCATCCATTCAGGGTAATGCAGTGTGGTGTGAGCGCGTCACAGAAAGTAACGCGCTCACACCACACTCGTGTGCACTTAGCGCCGCAGTGCGTCGCGAAGCTTTACCCGCGCCCCCATCTTCAGCAGCGAGTTCTCATAAATCTTCGCGCCGAGCGCGATGACCAGGGCACACGCGACCAGCATGATCGCGAGTGCGGCGAGTGGCTCCCACCACGCAGCCTCGTCGAAGAACAGCCTGATCGGCATCGCCACCGGAGCCGAGAACGGCACGTAAGAAAGGATGGTCATCACGAGCGGGTTGTCTCCGAAGAAGATCACCAGAAAATAGGGGATCATCGTCAGATACATCACCGGTGACATCGTCGCGCTGACATCCTCTTGGCGCGAGACGAGAGAGCCGGCGGCAGCGAACATCGCCGCGAGCAGAATGAATCCGAAGAAGAAGAACAGCGCAAACCAGGCGATCGGGCCGCCGATGCCCTGCAGAATTTCGGTTTGTCCGGTCACCATCAATCCGATTGCGCCGACCACGACCAGCAGCAGAATCTGCGAGATCGCGAGGATCGTGTTGCCGATCACCTTGCCAGCCAGCAGAATCCGGGCCGGGATCGCCGACAGCAAGATCTCAATGACCCTGGTCTGCTTCTCTTCGACCACACTCGTTGCGATCGGTGACCCGAAGGTGATCGCGGCCATCATGAACACGAGTCCGAACGCAATGCCGAGGATGTAGCGCATCGCTCCGCTGGCCGGATCGGCGGTGAGGAGCTCAACAGTCGGTGACTCCGAGAGCATCATCACCAGTGACTGTGGTGCCTCTTTGTCAGCGATAACGATTATGCCGGTGGGCGATGAGGCGTCGTCGACGAGCGCAGCATCCACTTCACCTTCGGCGACGAGAGCCTCAGCCGCGGTTCGATCGCTGACTTCGGTGACCTTGAACCCCTCGACGCCATCCAAGAGCGAAGAGGCCGAACTTGTCGCGGCAATGGGCGTGACACTGGGCGTTGCGCTGGCGATGCCCGCCCATATGACGCCGGCGAGGGCGATCAACAGCAGGATGGCGGTCGAGATCAGATACGCCTTGCTGCGCAGCTTCGTGCTCAGCTCGCGTTCCGCGACGAGCCAGACGCCCTGCGCAGGGGAGAGGGATGTGGGAGCTGACGTGGTCACTGGATGACCTCCTTGAAGATCTGCGAGAGCGAAGGATGCTGGGGTGTGAAGCGGGCGACTTCGCCGCTCTCGAGGGCACGGCGGAGGACCCGCTGCGCGATGGCGGGGTCTTCGGCATCGAACACGGCATTGCCGCCCTCGAAGTCGACGACACTCACGCCGGGCTCGTCGCGCAGCCAGCC
>DQHP01000014.1:191-4232 GCA_003524435.1 Microbacterium sp. | reverse complement strand
GACGCCCGGCGGGCGACCGGAACCTTCGTGATCGCGATCGAGAGGGCGGCCGCGCTCAGCCAGGACGGCAGCCGATATGACAGCGTCGTCGCTCTGTGCCGACGCAGGTCGACGCCGCGAGCTTCGACGACGGGGAGCAGTTCGCGTGCGACCAGCATCGCTTGGCGCAAGGCGGCCGTGTTGCCGATGAGGTCTGCCATCGCTCCATGTCGGAGCGCCTGCGAGAAGAGACTGGCGTCTGTGGCCGTGTGCAGAAAGTACCAACCACGGATATCCGCGTGCTCACGCACCCGGAATCCCGCCTGGCGAAATGCGGCACGAGCCGCGAGCTCGCGCTCGGTCAGCGTCTCGTTGAAGGTTCCGAACAGGATCGTGGGGAGCAACGTGGCGTGAAGGCGGCCGGTCTCGTCGTACCCGCCGCCACCCTGCGGTGCACCCCACGCCACCTGTTCCGGCGGCAATGGGGCGATGGCCTCGAGCGGCTCCTCCCACATGTTGCCGAGCATCAGAAGGGTCGCATCTCCGATCCGGGTCGAGAGGAACGCGATCACGCCGGGAAGACGATGGTGGGGAACGCTGAGGACGATGAGGTCGAAGTCGTGCTCCGGCGAGAGCTCTTCGCGATACCGCGACGACCACGTCTCGCGGACCCATCGGTCGCGTCCCTTCCGACGCGAATCCAGAACGTCGAGATCCAGCGCATCCCCGTATGACTTCGCGCGCCCCGGCCGCACATAGAACTCCACATCATGACCCGCCCCCGCGAGCGCCCAACCATAGGCTGCGGCGACGACGCCCCTGCCGAACATCAGTATCCTCATGCCGCCTCCGTACGATACGATCAAGTGGAGATTATCCCCGCTTTGACGATACGGAGACAATCCCCGCTTGTCAACCTGGAGGTGACCGTGAACCCGTCCAAGCCGCTCCGCGCCGATGCACAGCGCAACCGGGACGCACTCCTGCGCGCCGCACGCGAGATCTTCGCCGAAGAGCAGACCGACGTCCCGTTCGAGGACGTCGCCCGCCGAGCAGGAGTCGGAGCGGGAACCCTCTACCGCCACTTCCCGAACCGCGACGCGCTGATCGCCGCCGTGTACGAGGGTGAAGTCGCCGCGCTCCGCGACCGTGCATACCATCTGATGGAGACCAGGCCGCCCGACGAGGCGCTGGCAGCCTTCCTCCGTGAAATGGTTGACCACATGTACGGCCAGCGAGGACTCGCACGCACCTTCTTCGCCGCCACCGAAGCCGCAGGAGACACCCTCTCCGACGAAGGGCAGGCGCTCGAAGAGGCAGTCACCGCGATCCTCAACCGCGGCATCGAGCAGGCCGTGCTCCGTGACGACGTTCCGGCAGGAGCACTGATGCTCGCGCTCCACGGGATCGGCTTCGCGTCCGTCCACTCCGAACGTCGAGTGGAGGCAGATGGCATCGTCCAGCTCATGATCGATGGATTACGCCGCTCCTGAAGGTCACGGGGACGAACCGATCACCCGCCAGCCGCTCCCTGCTCGGCAGCATCAGTCTCACGGCGTGTTCGATGCCAGGTAGCGTCGTTGTATGAGCGGCAGTCGAGCGAAGAAGCAACGCCAGACGCAACGTGAGCGGCCGGCTCGAATCGTCAACGCCGAGTTCGTCGTACGGTCAGCGGATGCCGTTCTCAGCGTGGACCTCAGCGATGTGGAGTTCCGCAGTCGCGCAGACCAGGTAGTAGTCGGGTTGTGTCGCGCCGCGTTCACCCAAAGCAAGGTCATCGCCGCGCTCGCGAAAGCTGACCTGCTATCCGCTGCGGCGCCCAACCGACGTCTCGTTCTGGAGATCGCTCTCCGCCTGCACTGGCTGCAGAGCTTATCCCTCGAGGAGCGTCGCAAGGCTGTGGACACGATGCTCGCGAAAGATCGCCAGGACACGAACCGACTGCTGGTCTACCTGCGCGACGCGGGGCACGCGGCGGATTTCGATCCGACGGAAATGGACTCGTTCGAACTGGACGATGAAACGAAGGGCGCGATCCATCAGCAATCAACGAGGCTGAACGTGGCCGTTGATTCGAGCGAGGTGAAGCCATGGTCCATCTACTCGATGTGGCTCGGCGAGACGCAGTTCTCCCATGCCTCTGGGAATCTCGCAGGCAAGTACGCGCCGACACTCGACGACCTTCATATGTCGATCGGTGCGCCTGACCCGATGGACCCTGATCTCAAAGCCCACCGGCTCCTCCAAGTGCACATCGTGATGATGACGGGCTCCCTACTCACCGACGCGGGCTTGCCGAAAGAGTTTGCGGGGCGTATCGCAGCCGCATTCTTCGCGATCTAGACGTCCATGAACATCGGCGACGGGTCATCATCGCCCGGAAGATGAGGACCGCTCACCTCCACGAACCGCTTCGCGTGATGAATCGAGACGTCCGCGCGCGACACGGTCAAGGTCGGAGTGGGCGGGCCGAACGAACGCTGCCAGAGCACAGAGCTCGATGGGTCGTCATCCGCGGGCGGGTCCGATTGGACATCGTCCGCACTCGCCCAGACCAAGACGTTCTTCCCGACCTCACCTTTGCGGAGCAGGTGGCTCTCCCACGCGATGCCGTCGAGCTTCGTCTCAGACGCCCAGCGGAAGTACTCACCGATGATTTGAGTGACCACGTATTCCACGCGTTCTTCGCCCGTTAGTCGCACGGACTGCGTCAACCGCTCCACGAAGTCATCCGCGAACCGAGCGAACAAGAACCGTCTCCGCTGGTCGCGCGCGAAGATCGACGGCAGAGCCGGCCGTCTCGTGAAGTCCAGAATCATCAGTGGCCGCTGCACGGTGAATCCGCCGACCACCGCATCATCGTAGAGGCTGTGGAGTGCTGTCTCCTTCACCGCGACATCAACCGTGGTCGCTCCGTAGAACAGCCCCACGCCCTCGGCGTTCAGACGCCCCGCGGTCGCCCTACCGGCAGGTGCCGGTCCGAGATGCTTCGCCGGGTCTTCGCGGACCCTGTGCTGGAATCCGAACGCGTCATCAACCATCCGAGCACGATAAAGCTTGTCCCCCGGATCAAACTTCAGCAGCATGTCGTCCCGCACATATGCCGCGAGGCCGTCCAGGAAACGAGACACCCGTGCCGGGGGATCGTCGCGCCGCGCCTCCCGCTCCTGAGCACCGACGTATACAAACCGTGATTGATACTTCACCGTCTCCGCGAAGCTCTGCCACGAGAAGAGGAAGTCCTCGTGGAGTCTCGAATCCACCCAGGCGTGCGGGGTCGCGATTGCATCGGCAATGTGCGCCACGACCTCACCGACGATAGTCGGGTCGATGGCTCGGGCGGTGATGTCTTCGACGACGAACTCGGTGTCGTATTGCTCCGGATACCCCTCGTGGAAGAACTCGTCGTAGCCGTCGTGATACAACCAGGTCGCGGCCTCGAAGACATGATTGCCGACCTCGTTCATCGACACCGCGAACGGCGACTCGGCGGCGGCGCCGGCCCGCCCACAATAGGAACACTCCCGCCCGTTCACCTCATCCACAACGAGGTCCGCGAGCACAGGGTCAAGGATGTGCGAGAGGCAGATACTCTCGCTGAGGTAGGTGAAGCCTTCGGGTTCTTGCACAGGCCGATGCTATCGACCGCCTGCCGCGCCGGCGTGATGTTCAACGCTTTCTCCGCCTGGACACGACAACTGTCAACATGCCCCGGCCGGTTCGCGGCTCTCTCACCGCACCGATGTCTGCGCGGTCTGCGATCCCATTGGCAGGTTCCATGACCCCCGAGTCCCGCATATGGTCCGCTTGTGATCAACGGTCGGCTGCATTTCCTTTCACGTGTTGGATGCGGAGGCTGTTATAGACGACCAGGACGGAGGACAGCGACATCGCAGCGGCGGCGATGAGGGGGTTGAGGAGGCCTGCGGCGGCGATGGGGATGGCGGCGACGTTGTAGCCGAACGCCCAGACGAGGTTCATGCGGATGGTGCGCAGGGTCCGGCGAGAGATCGAGATGGCGTCGGGGATGACGAGGAGATCGTCGCGGACGAGGATGATGTC
>DQHP01000014.1:0-129 GCA_003524435.1 Microbacterium sp. | reverse complement strand
ATGCCGTCGCCGACCATCGCGACCTTACGTCCATCGGCCTGGAGGGAGCGGATCAGGTCCGCCTTCTGCGCGGGTGCGACGCCGGCGTGAACCAGGTCGATGCCAAGCTCTGCGGCGATCCGGGCGCCC
>DQHP01000034.1 GCA_003524435.1 Microbacterium sp. | reverse complement strand
CCTCAACGCGTTCGCCATCGGTGCGGACGATCTCGAGCAGCAGCGCGCGTGCGACCGCGAGCATCTCTGCGGTGCGGCGATCAGCCAGGCGGTAGTAGACATGGCTGGCGCGCCGCTCGGAAACGACGAGCCGGTGCCGGCGCAGCACGGACAGGTGCTGTGAGAGATGGGATGCCTCGAGCCCTGTCTCTTCGCCGAGGCGCGCGACGCTCACCTCATCGGCATCTGAGAGCAGCTCAAGGATGCGAATGCGGAACGGATGGGCGAGCCCTTTGAAGAGGTTGGCCTTCATCTCGTAGAGCGGGCGCTGGACATCACTTAGTGGCATGATGAAATCATCATATCGCAGACTGGGTGTGAGGTCGCGTCGCGGGGGTCATTCGCGTCGCGGGCGGTACAGATGTCGGTCCAGATCACGGATGTCGGCGGAAATCGGGGATCTGGACCGACAAGTGTTCCGATCGACCGACAGGTGTACCGGAGTTGTCCGGGAGGTCGGTACAAAACGATGATCCGACACGTGTACCGGAATTGTCCGGGAGGTCGGGCCTGGCGTACGCCCTACCCGAACAGCAGCGACAGCACGGTCGAGCCGCCGCCGATGAGGATCAGCGACACGATAGTCACCCAGGCGATGACGCGCATGCGCCGGGTGCGGCGTTCGCCGAGGCGGCCATAGTCTTCTTCGCCAGCGGCGGGTGTGGCGCCGGTTTGACCGTGTCGCTCGATGTCACTCATCCGAGCCTCCTTGGGTCGTCGTTGGCGCTTCGCGCTGCTGTCTCCTGGTCCGCGCGGCTCATCCCCGCTCGCGCGCCCGAAACTTCAGCAGCGTGAGCAGATTTTGACAGCGCGAAGGCCGGGAATAGCCTCACGCCACAGGCTCCGAGACGGTCGGGCCGAACGCGGCCGGAAGTGTGCCCTGCGACACAGAGCGCAACTCGGATGCCGAAACCGTGAACAGCCCCGTCACCTCAAGGTCGGCAACCGTGTCGGTCACGCCGATGCGCAGCACCGGGTAGCCGCGGCCTTCGCACAGGCCCTGGAACTTGACGTCATCCTCACGAGGAACGGTCACGATGACGCGCCCCGTCGACTCCGAGAAGAGAGCGGATGCCGCGTCCACCCCGTCGCGATCCATGAGCTCAGTCAGCCACACGCGAGCCCCGACGCCGAAGCGCATGACGCCCTCGGCGAGGGCCTGGCCGAGGCCACCCTCTGACAGGTCGTGGGCCGAGGAGATCAGCCACTCGTCGCGTGCGGCGCCGATGAGACCGGCGAGGCGTTTCTCGCCAGCGAGGTCGACCTTCGGGGGAAGCCCGCCGAGGTGCTGGTGAACGGTCTCAGCCCATGCCGAACCCGAAAGCTCGGTCGAGGTCGTGCCGAGCAGGTAGATGTTCTGGCCCTCGTCTTGCCATCCTGAAGGGATGCGGCGCGAAACGTCGTCGACAATTCCGAGCACGCCCACCAGGGGCGTCGGGTGGATCGGAGTGTCACCGGTCTGGTTGTAGAACGAGACGTTGCCGCCCGTGACAGGTACGCCCAGGTCGTAGCATCCGTCCGCCAGACCATCGACGGTCTGTCCGAACTGCCACATGACCTCGGGGTTCTCGGGGGATCCGAAGTTCAGACAGTCGGTGATCGCGGTCGGCGTCGCGCCGGTGACGGCGACGTTGCGGTATGCCTCAGCGAGAGCCAACTGTGCGCCCGCGTAGGGATCGAGCTGGCAGTAGCGGCCGTTGGCGTCGACGGAGACCGCAAATCCCAGTCCGGACTCCTCGTCAACGCGGATCATGCCAGCATCATCGGGGAACGACAGGGCCGTGTTGCCGAGCACGAAATAGTCGTATTGGTTGGTGATCCAGCTCGTGTCGGCGAGGTTCGGCGAGCCGAGTAGCGCGAGGAACTGCTCCTTCACAACAGCGGGCTCTGACGAGCGGGGCAGCAGCTCAGCAGCATCCGCCTGCAGCGCGTCGATCCATGTCGGATACGCCACCGGACGGTCATAAACCGGGCCATCAACGGCGACGGTCGAAGGGTCGACGTCGACGATGCGCTCGCCCTGCCAGTCGATGACGAGGCGGCCATCGCCGGTGACCTCGCCGAGCACGGACGTCTCGACGTCCCACTTCTTCACGACCTCGAGGAACGCTTCCAGCTTGGAAGGAGCGACGATCGCCATCATCCGCTCCTGCGACTCCGACATGAGAATCTCTTCGGCAGTCAGTGACGGGTCACGCAACAGCACGTTGTCGAGCGAGACCTTCATGCCGCTGTTGCCGTTTGCGGCGAGTTCGCTGGTTGCGCACGAGATTCCGGCAGCGCCGAGGTCTTGGATGGCCTCGACGAGTTCGCCCTGGTAGAGCTCGAGGCAGCACTCGATGAGCACCTTCTCGGCGAAGGGGTCGCCCACCTGGACGGCGGGGCGCTTGGTGGGGCCGCCGTCGTCGAAGGAGTCGGATGCCAGGATGCTGGCGCCGCCGATTCCGTCGCCACCTGTGCGGGCACCGAAGAGGACAACCTTGTTTCCGACGCCCTCGGCGTTTGCGAGCTTGAGGTCTTCGTGGCGGAGGACGCCCACAGCCAGGGCGTTGACGAGCGGGTTGGCCTGGTAGACCGAGTCAAAGACCGTCTCGCCGCCGATGTTCGGCAGGCCGAGGCAGTTACCGTAGAACGAGATACCGGCGGTGACGCCGTGCACCACGCGTGCGGTATCGGGGTGATCGATTGCGCCGAAGCGCAGGGCGTCCATCACCGCAACCGGGCGTGCGCCCATCGAGATGATGTCGCGGACAATGCCGCCAACACCGGTGGCCGCACCCTGGAAAGGCTCGATAAAGCTCGGGTGGTTGTGCGATTCGGCCTTGAACGTGACGGCCCAGCCTTCGCCGACGTCGACGACTCCCGCGTTCTGGCCCATGCCGACCATGAGGCGTTCCTTCATCTCGTCAGAGACCTTCTCACCGAAGCGGCGCAGGTAGTTCTTCGACGACTTGTAGGAGCAGTGCTCAGACCACATCACCGAGTACATCGCGAGCTCGCCCGAAGTGGGGCGGCGGCCGAGGATCTCTTTGATGCGTTCGTACTCGTCCGGCTTGAGGCCGAGCGCCGCGTAGGGCTGCTCTTTCTCGGGCGTAGCGACCGCGTTCGAGACGGAGTCGGGGACGTGCTGACGTGCGGATGCTGCGGGGGCGGTGGTCACGCGCGCTCCAAGTGAAGAGAAGAGGTCTGGCGGGGCATGTTCAGTCTACTTGGGTGCGCCAGTGGGGCGGATGCTTCCGGTTCTGAGCCCGCCGCTGGCGCGGAGGCGGTGCGCGCAGGCCAAGACCACACCACAGTGGCCGATCGCGTGCTACCGCAACGCCGCGCGTGCGAACGCCGCAAGCAGCGGATCTTCCTCGTCCCGGAGCCGTGCGCGGCGGCCGCCTTCACCGAGCATATTAAGCACCCGCTGCACCTGGAACGTCGCGTGCCGGATGTCTTGCGCGGTGAAACGCCATCCGGAGGAGGACCGCCAGCCGCACATCTCCAGTCCGAATGCGACGCTGCGCCAACGCTCTTCGGGTGGTGTGCCGTCGGCGATAGCGAGCAGGTGGAGCACTGCGGCGTCCGTTTCGGCATCGCTCAGCTTGCGATAAAGCCCGGTGGCGACGAGCCGCAGTTGCCGTACCGGATCGCCCAGTGCTTTCTTCGCATGGACGCTCAGCAGTAGCCGGCCCTTCTGCACGCGCACGAGTCCCATCCGCTGCGCAGCTTCGCGCAGATTGGCCATCGGTGGAGTGAGGTCTTCGCGGTTGCCCTTGCCGATCCAGTCGTCGATCCACCCGAGCTCGGTCATGCCTGCGAGCACGGTGGCTGGCGGCATCCATCCGGCGGAGGTGAGTGCGAGTCCGTCCGCGCCGACCGTCTCCATCAGCCAGGCGAATGGCCGAATAACTCGGGCAGCCGTGTCGACATCGACCACGACTGGAGCGAGCATGCCAGTGCGATCAAGATGTTGGCGAAGTTCTGAGCGGATGGGCGGTGGAAGCTCAGAGGCGAAAGACGCGATCGGAGAGGCCTCGTCGATGTCGCCGAGGCCGCGGTGTGCCTTGATCTTGACGATCCCCGACATGTCGCCGGCCATGCCGGATTCTTCGGGGTTGAACAGCAGGTTCAATTCGCTCTGCATCGCAACGAGGTCGAACATCCCCGGCCCACGTGGAGCCCAGGGACCGACGGTCGCGTTGATCCAGTCGGTGATGGATTCGTGTTCCGGATGCTGCGGGTCGGCCGCAATCTCGAGCTTGTCGTAATACCCGTGCAATGCGCCGGAGTCTTCGAACGGAGCCCGATTCGCACCGTCGACGAGCACGACTGCGGTCAGATGCGACTCGGTAGGCAGCTGGTCGATGACGTCGAGCCGATGTATCCAGCCATCCCCGAAGTCGTACTCATACCAGATCGGGCCGCCGGAACCGAAGACGTCGCCGACCGTGAAGTCCTCTTCAGAGAGCGTGCCTTCTTCTGCATCCTCGAAGTCCGGAGACTCCCAGCGACGAGCATCCGCTGTTGGGCGAGTGAACGGGTCGGCATCCGTGAACGCATGCAAGTGTGATTCGCGCCACCCGATGATCAGCTGGAGCGTGAGATGCAGCATCCGCATCTTCAGATTTCCGTCGATGTCGAAGGTGCGCCAGATCTCGGGCTCGCTGCCGACGAGTGTCACGCGCAGGCGGTATCGGGTCATACATTCACCGTACGGGAGCTCTCGACATCAGGCGGGATACTTTGTGTCGGTTGTGAGTGACCACAACCGACACAAAGCATCCCGCATCACCGGGCGACTGCATCCCGCATCACGGTGCGACTGCTCACGGGGGCTGTTTGTGGAGGCGTGGTTATCGGTCCCTGTCTCCAGCTGCCGCGCCGCCGCGCATGCGCAGCCCAGTCATCAGACGGCCGGGTTCTCCGGTGCGACTGGCGCAACGGGCCCCGCCATCGGCGGAACCGCACTCGAGGCCTGCACCGGCACACCGTCCCACACCGTGCGATCAGCGAGGAACGCATTGCTCGCCCACTGCGCAGGAGCCACCGCGGTGTTCCACTGCTCCTTGCCGAACGCGACGATGCCCAGCCACACGACGGGGATCAGCCAGAACGCGACGAAACCGGTTTCCTTGCCGAGCTTCATGCCGATGCGATACGCAGCCACGCCGCCGCCGACGAACAACGCGAGCGAGAAGATGAAGCCGATGCCGATCCAGCTGAGCAGGATCGACCCGCCGAAGCAGTAAAGAACTAGCCACGGACTCAGGTCGCCGAGCTTGAAGAAGATCATGAAGTTGTAGACCGGCACCCACGCCTTCCAGGTGCCTTGCACGCCTGCTTTCGCGAAGACCTTCGATAAGAAGAATGCGGTGACGACGTAAACGAGTACGCCGACGATGACCATGCCGACCATTGCGGCCATGTACGCGGCGAGAATGCCTGAGTAAGTGTCCATCTTTTCCCCTTATGAGATGACGCGAAACGAGCTGTGTCCGCTCATGCAACCAGGGACCGCTCACAGACCGCTCACGCGATGCACAGCTCACGCGACCATCCAGCTCACGCGACCATCCGGCCCATACGACGCACAGCCCCCGAGTGTGAGCCGTTTGTGAGCGCGAAGTGATGAACTCAGCATCCTGGGGAGAAAACGAGGGGGACATGATGCAAAAACCGTTGGGGACGCAAAAACCGCTGGGGACCACAAAATCGCGCACGTCCGTTCGCATCACCGGAGGTGCGCTCGCCGTCGTCATCGCGGCGATGTTGACCGGATGCTTCGCCAATCCGCTCGACGCAATCGTCGAGAACGTCACAGAAGAAACTGCCCAAAACACGGCAGAAGAGATCATCGAAGGCGTGACCGGCGGCGAGACCGAGGTGAACTTCGGCGAGCTGCCGGATGACTTCCCGGCGGAAGTCCCTCTCGTCTCGCAGAACGTCCTTCAGAGCGTGGTCGTTGCCGAGGGCATGATGGTGATCGTGAGCGATTCGCGCAGCATGAAGGAGCTCACCGCGCAGGTGAAGGGCGATTTCGCTGGCTGGGAACAGATCGCCTGGAGCGATATGGGCGAGATGGTCAGCGCGATGTATAAGAAGGACGATTCGCTCAGTGTCGGCGTCGGCATCATTGGGGACGACGACGAAGGCAACCGCGTTTCGTACACGATCATCAGATCGGAGGGGTAGTCACTCCGCCACGCGTCCACAGCACCATCGCGCGATTGGCCGGCTCTGCGCGTTCGGGTCGAGCCAACAAGGATCGGGCGTCAGCGGCGGTCGACAGCATCCCGAGCGTCTCAGCTTCGCGTGCGAGCGCGTCGAGTGCGACGAGGTCTCGGGATGCGGTCGCCACAGCGTGGCGCACAAGAAACGCCAGCAGGCCGCCGTGGCCGATCGCGCTGGCGTCTTCCAACACTGAAATCGCATCGGACAGGTCGTCAGTGCNNTGCCAGCCGCCTTCACCGCACAGTGCGCCAAGAGGCCGGCGAAGTAGGTGTGCTGCGCCGCCAGCAACCAGCGCGCAGAATTGACGAGCAACCGCGCGGCTTCGGAGCCGCGGCCCGCCGTATTCTCGCGCCAGGCATCGGCCCAGGCCCGCATCATGACGACCTTCGGATCGGATTCGGCAGCGACGGGAACGGCCGTGAACCGAGCATCCGCCTCTTCGACATGATCAAGAGCGAGCGCCGTGGCACCTGCGAGCGCGAGCGCCGCCGGGAGTAACCCGGAACTATCGCGCCACTCCAAGTGCAGGACGGCCGAGGCCGCGCCATCGTACGCATCCTGCACGTCACCGCAGAGCAGGTCAATGAGTGCCAGGCCGTACTCCCAGGATCCCAGCGCTTCGGGAGCGTTCGCCTCGGTATCGGCGATGGCCCGCTCGAACCGACGCCGAGTAGCGGTGATGTCGCCGGTATTCGACAACGCCATGATCGCGATGAGTTCAATGAGGGATGCCCCGCCGGGAACCAGGGCGATGATCTCGGCAGGCGCCCCGTGCAGACGCTTCAGCGCCACGCTGGCATCCTCGAGAGAGCCCGTCACTACTGCGGCGTTCGCCGCGGTGATGAGTCCACGCACCGCCACGGCGTCGCTCGTGTCGCCCGGAGCATCCGCAATTTCACGAGTCTGCCCAGCAATCACCGCCCAGCGCATCGCATCGCGCTGCAGGTGAGCGATCTCGAGTGGATCCTTGATCGCACCCATCGCCTGCTCGATAATCGCCAGGGCGGCCGGAGCATCGTGGTGGCGCAGCCCGATGTGCTGAGCGTGGGCGAGGGCCACCGCCGTCTGTTCACCGGCGGTCGTTGCCGTACGAGCTGCGGTCGCGAAATGCTCGACGGCAGCATCGGAATTTCCGAGAGTGGATGCTGCAACACCAGCGATGCGGTGTGCGGCAGAGTTGTCGGGCTCGAGGGCGATGATCGCGTCGGCAGCGTGCAGCGCGAGGCGTTCGTCGAAGGCTCCGAGGGCGTATTCAGCGAGTTCGAGAGTGGGACCAATCTCGATGCGCTCGCCGAGATCGGCATCGAGGGCGAGGATGTGGGCGCGGCGCCGCGCGGCCGGAAACTCCGCAACTCGGTCGCTGAGCAGTACGTTCAGCACTTCCCGCGAAAGGTCAATCCAGAGGGCCTCGGGGCACCGGCTGCGGAGAAAATCGCGGTCCAGGGGGTGTGAGAGGCGCAGCCATTCGGGCGCAGAGTATTCCACGACACCGGCGCGTACCAGCATCCGTTGTTCTGGAGGTTCGAGGGCGAATGTCGGGAGTTCGCCGGCGATCGCAATCTTGGCGGCCGCTTCGATCCCGGCGTCGTCGAGACCGTCGAAGCGCTCACCGACCAACTGGGTGAGCCGCCTTGTCGAGGCGGGTTCGTCCTGCAGCTCCCAGCCGTGCTCGGTGCGCACTAGGCGATCTTCTCGCACGGAGGCGGTGAGGATCTCGCGCAGATGCAGCGGGTTGCCCTGTGCCATGTCGAAGATGCGCGGGCGGGACGCGGGGGTGAGCGAGCCGCCGATGGTGTGCAGGACGAGTTCGTTGGCGTCGGAGCGCGAAAGCGGATCGACCGACACCTCGACGATCTCGCCGCTGTCATAGAGCGCACAGATGTCGGACGGAGCATCACTGAGGTTCGTGGCGGTGAGGATCGTCGGTATCCGCGAGTTGCGAATGAGCTGGCTGATCACGAAGAGCGAGGCATCGTCGAGCTGTTTCACGTTGTCAACGAGCAGTACGGTGCTGGAGCGGTGGCGGGTGAAGTGATCAACGAGCGCAGCCGGAGACGTCCACTTTTCGGGCAGGATGCCGGTGAAAATGCCGAGCGGAACGGCATAGCTGAGGGGGCTCGCCGTTAGCAGCGACACGGTGTAGCGCTGTGCCTCGAACCGGGCTCGGACGGCGCGAAGCAGATGCGTCTTCCCGATGCCGGCGGGTCCGGTCAGCAGCAGAGTGCGCTGTTCGCGAAGCAACGTGGTGAGGGTGTCGGGATGGTTCGAGGTGAGAGTGCGCGCGGTTTCTGGTGCGTTGGCATCGGTCGCCTCGAGCGCAGGGGTCGTGGTGGGGAGGCGCAGAAGCGACTCAGGGGATTCCTCTTTGAGGATGCCCAGATGCAGCTGGCCGAGTTCGCTACTGGGCTCGACTCCGAGGCGTTCGGCGAACGTCGCGCGTGCGCGTGCAAAGGCGTCGAGGGCCTCTTTCATGCGGCCATCGCAGTACAGCGCGGTCATGAGCTGACTCCAGTGCCGCTCGCTGAACGGGTCTTCTTCCACGCGGGAATGCAATTCGGAGATGACGTCGGCGCTGCGCCCGAGGGCGAGATCGAGGTCTATTCGATCAGAGAGCGCGGTCGCCCAGAGCTTCTCGAGCCGCACCGATTCTGCGCGCAGCGCTGTGATGTCGAGCAGGCCAGAGAATGCTTGGCCTCTCCAGAGGTCGAGCGCACTGTTGAGGAGTTCGGTTGCGTGTGCGAGGTCGCCGTCTGAGAGGGCGGCGCTACCTTGCTGGCAGAGCTGCTCAAAGCGCGCAGCATCCGTCTGGATGTCAGCCGGATCGATCCGGTAGCCGCCATCCAGCCACTCAATATCAATCGGCACCGCCGAGCGCAGCCGAGAGACGTGGGCCTGCAACGCGTGCATCGGATCGCGCGGAGGAAGGTCGTCCCACAGCTCGTCGATGAGCCGTTCGGCAGACAATGCGCGACCACGCGACACGACCAGGCGGGCGAGGAGTCCTCGCTGTTTTGTGCCGCCCAGCGGATGCTCCAGCCCTCTGGTGCTGGCCTTCACCGACCCCAGAACGGACACGTCCAGCACAGCATCACCCCTCCCCATCGAGCTTGAGGTCACCATATCGGATGCAGTGGGGGCTGGGCTGGCGTGGCTGGGTTGGCTGCGCGGCGCGCTCCAGCCGCGATCAGCCTCGCGCATCCCGGG
>DQHP01000010.1 GCA_003524435.1 Microbacterium sp. | reverse complement strand
TGGTGGCTGGTCAGCCGACGCGAGATGCGGGCAACACGAGCGACGTCACGTGCGCGTGCACCGCGCACCGGCGTCTGGCGCGACCCTGTGGCCTGGATCGTTGCGGCGTATATGGGTGTGCAGTCGACCAGCTTCTACGTTCTCGTGACGTGGCTGGCAACGATGTCGGCGGACACCGGACGCAGTGCGACGACAGCCGGCATCGACGTCATGGTCTATCAGTCCTTCTCGATCGCCGGTGCGTTGACCGTTGCCCTGGTCATGCGCGGACGCGGCGAGCGCCTCACGCCCGCACTGTTGCCGCTGGTGGGGATGATCGGAATCATCGGGATGCTGTTCGCCCCCGATGCGGTCGGATTCTGGGTGATCCCACTCGGACTGTTCTCCGGCGCGTCTCTCGGGGTTGCGCTGACGTTGATCGCCCAGCGCGCTCGCGATCACAGCACTTCCTCTGCGCTGTCCGGAATGTCCCAGTCCGTGGGTTATGCCGTCGCCGCCATCGGACCGGTGCTTTTTGGAGGCGTGCACGCGCTGACCGGCAGTTGGACCGTATCGCTGGTCATTCTGCTGTTGACCCTGATGACGCAGGGAGTGATCGGGATCTTCGCTGCGCGCGATCGTTTCGTGCTCGAAGCTCGCTGATCTCTTCACCCGAACCACGCCGATCGGCGCCCTGCCGCCCGACCGCCGAGACGGCGAAGTTGACGAGCACCGCCCACCAACCCCGGTTAGTGAAATTCCCCCGTCGTGCCAGCATTGTTCGGTTTCGGTCAACACGATCAGTGATGAAACTGAGCCTTGCCGGCGGCACGATCGGGCAGCGGCGAGTCGAGTGTGTCCAGGTACGCGACCTCGCCCTTGATATCTGCCAGCAGCGACGATGCCAAATCTCTGCTGAGTCCCGCCTTCACGACGATACGCTGCAGCACAAGCTCTGACAGGTCATCCGCCATCGGATACGCCGGAACCAACCAGCCCTTCATGCGCAGCCGATCTGCGAGGTCATAGAGGGTCCAGTTGTCGGTGTGGTCAGACTTGAGCCGCCACGCGAACACCGGGATGGTGTCGCCACGGCTGATGAGCTCGAACGGTGCCATCTTCTCGATCTCGCTCGAGAGATAGGTCGCGACGTCGATGGAGTTCTGCTGCACTGCACGATATCCCTCTCTGCCGAGGCGAAGGAACTGGTAGTACTGCAGCAGCACCTGCGCGCCCGGGCGCGAGAAGTTGAGCGCGAGCGTGGGCATATCCCCGCCGAGATAGCTGACGTGGAAGATGAGACTCTCCGGCAGCACCGCCTTGTTACGCCAGACAACCCAGCCGACGCCGGGATAGACGAGGCCGTACTTGTGGCCGGACGTACTGATGGAGCTCACGCGGTCAATCTGGAAGTCCCAGCGCAGCTCGGGCTGGCAGAATGGCGCAACCATTGCTCCGGATGCCCCGTCCACATGGATCTTGACATCGACGCCAGTGTTCTGCTGAATCTCGTCAAGCTTCTTCGCGATCGCTTCGACCGGCTCGTATGCCCCGGTGTAGGTCTGACCGAGGATAGCGACGACACCGATCGTGTTCTCATCGACGTACTTCTCGAGCTCGAAGCCATCGAGCATCATGTGCTCTTCGGTGACGGGCACATAGCGTGACTCAATCTCCCAGTAGTTGCAGAATTTTTCCCACACCACCTGAACTGCGGCCGACATCACGAGATTGGGGTTCTCAGTCGACTTTCCCTCGGCCCTACGTCTCTCTCGCCATAGCCGCTTCATTGCGAGCCCACCGAGCATGCATGCCTCGGAGGAACCGATCGTCGAGGTGCCGACCGTGTCATCGACGTCGGGCACGTTCCAGAGGCCCGCGAGCATCCGCCAGCAGCGATCTTCAATCGCCGCAGTCGCCGGATACTCGTCCTTGTCGATCATGTTCTTGTCAGCGGCTTCAACGTAAAGCTTCTTCGCCTCGTCATCCATCCACGTCGTGACGAAGGTCGCGAGATTCAGCCGCGAGTTGCCGTCCAGGATCGCCTCATCGTGCACGATCTGGTAGGCCGTCTCAGGAAGACTGGGGCCATCAGGTATGACGAACTTGTCAAACTCTGTCGCCTCTCCCGGACGAACGAACACCGGATTGATACTCAGCAGCGGATCGACGTTCGTCGACTGGCGGGCGTCCGTGTGGTTGGTGGTGATGGGACGGTTGGTGGTCACTGGGCACTCCTGATCAACGATGACGGCAATGCTCTGAAACGTCAGACGGAGATTGGTCCGTCTCGAGCCACCGTATCGGTTGAAAAGGATGTGAGTGCGAAGTTCGCCGCGTCAGAGCAGTTCGGCGCGCAGGTCCGCGGCGCTCTTCGGTGAAAGCAGTCCCGGTGCAACATCCAGCACCGTCACAGCACCGATTCTGCCCTGTTCATTCAACCGGAACGCTGCGCGCGCGTATGTGACCAGGACGCTGGCGGTGAACTCGGGATTGCTCTCGAGAGCGAGGCGATACTCAATAACCTGTGCTGACTCAGCGCTCGTATTGCCACTGCGAATGACGAATCCGCCGTGCGGCATCGCGTTGTGGTCGCGGGCGAGTTCCTCTGCCGTGAGGAAATGCACGGTCGTGTCATAGTCGGCAAAATAGTGTGGCATCGTCGTAATTTCCTGCTCAACGGATGCGGCATCCGCACCCTCTTCGAGCACGACGAAGCACTCTCTGGTGTGCTTTTCTCTCGTGGTGAGTGCGGGTCGCTTCCCACTGCGTACGGCCTCGATGGCCGGCTCGGCGGGCAGCGTGTATTGCACACCGGCGGCCACGCCCTCAACCCGACGGACGGCGTCAGAATGCCCCTGGCTCAGCCCCCGGCCCCAGAATGTGTAGGTCTCGCCCTCGGGAATGAGGGCCTCGCCGTACAAGCGGTTGATGGAGAAGAGTCCCGGGTCCCAACCGACGGAGATCAGCGCGGTGTTGCCATTGGCCTTTGCCGGAGCATCCATCGCCTCGAAATACTCCGGAATGCGTGCATGCGTATCGAAACTGTCGACCGTTGTGAACAGCTTGGCGAGCGCGGGACCCTGCACGGGAAGATCCTCTTTGGATCCACCGCAGAGGATCACAACGTCGATGTCGTCGCGGCGGGATTGGAGATCATCCATGGCGAACACCGCAGTCGAGCTGTTCACCGTCGTCACCTGAGCGGGATCGCGACGCGTGAAAACGCCCACCAGGGACATATCAGGGTTCTTGTCGATCGCTGCTTCAACGCCGCGTCCCAAGTTTCCGTAGCCAACGATGCCGATCCGAATATTTTTGTTCACCCCTTTAGCCTCGCACGGGCGCGTTGGCCAGGAGCATCCGAATCGGTCATTTGGATACGCGATCTGTTAGGCGCACCTGCGGGCCGTCAGCGCTCCAGCACAACGGCGAGGCCCTGCCCGACACCGATGCAGATCGCGACGACAGCGATGCCACCACCACGGCGGCGTAACTCGTGAGCGGCGTGACCGATGATGCGCCCACCAGATGCCCCGAGAGGATGCCCGATCGCCAGCGCCCCGCCAT
>DQHP01000057.1 GCA_003524435.1 Microbacterium sp. | reverse complement strand
CTTCTGCGGCACGCAGCACGCCGACGCCGATGAGGTCGTTGGCGGCGATGATCGCCTGCGGGCGGTCGTCATCCTCAAGCAGCGCGCGAGCAGCCTCGTAGCCGGAGGCGATGGTGAAGTCTGCCGCGGCGACGCTCCGCGCATACACCTCTGGGTGCGCCAAGAGCGCGTCGGCGAGGCCGTCACGGCGGAACGAACCAGGAGTGGTGTCTTCGGGTCCGTTGATGAACGCGATGCGGGTGTGGGAACACTCGACAAGATGGTCCACGACCTGCCGCATCGCTGTCCGCGAGTCTGCCCGCACGGTGTCAAAGCCCGCGTCGTCTGGTACTCGACCGAGCACGACGACCGGCACGGGGGCAGCATCGAGCGCGGCGAGCAGCGCGTCAGTCACGCGAAGCGGCGAGATTATGAGCCCATCGACGTACCCTCTGCTGAGGTCGCGCACGACATCGACCGAGGAGGATGAATTGCCGGTCGACGAAAGAATCAGGCGGTACCCGGATTCGGCGATGACCCGCTGGATCGAGGTCATCATGTCTACGTAGACGGGGTTGCCGATGTCGGCAACGGCATAGGCGAGCTGGAAAGTGCGACCACGCTTGAGGGACTGCGCAGTGGCGTCTGCGACATAGCCGAGTTCGCTCGCGGCCTGCTGCACCTTCGCGACGGTTTCGGCGCTGGCGATCTGCCCGTTGAGCGCTCGTGATGCCGACGCGATCGACACGCCCGCACGCGCAGCGACCTGCGTGATCGTGATTCGAGCCATGGCTCCCCTTCGAGCGTTGTAAACGTTTCCAACCTTGCCGTTGTAAACGTTCCCACACACCGTGCACTCATGTCAACACCGCGTGTGTAACGGCATTTGATCGGACCCGGTCGCCGTTACGCATGTGATTCCACGCGGCGTGGTAGATCCCGAAGCAGGGGTCTACGGTTCTACCGACTCCTCGATCATGCCGCGATGTCGAATCGGGCTCGGCCGCCGAGCCGCGGGGTACGTGCCGGGTCAACATAGGGCGGCGGGATGAACCACACCCGCGCAGCCGTACCCAGCCCGTCGATCCGTATCTCCCACCCGTTGTCGTGGATGCGATGATGACACGTCTCGCACAGCAGTACGCCGTTCGAGAGATCGGTTGGTCCTTGATCTCGTTTCCACCAGCGAAGGTGATGCACCCGAGACATTTCAGGTGGGAGTGAGCACATCGCGCATCCGCCATCGCGTTCGGCGAGAGCCAGGCGCTGAGACCGAGTGAACAACCGCTTCCTTCGCCCCCAGTCGAGAATCATGCTTTCCCCACCGAGCACCCACGGAATCACACCACCGTTGGCGGCCATTCGCCTTGCGGCTCCCGCACTGATGGGCTGTTCCACACCGTCGATCGTCGCGAATCCGGTACCGGATTCGAGGTCGTCGAGGTTCATCCGGATGATGACGGTCGCTCCGCCCAGCACCGAACCCTTCGCCTTGCATCCCAGCATGTGAGAGCAGAACAAGCTGAGTGCATCAGCCTGGATCATCGCGACAGTTCGGCGATCAGCGTCCGGAGCGTCTGGATCGATGGCATTCTTCCGCGCCGCGAATGTCGCACTGACGTAGCCACGCATTGCCGCGACGATAGGTGCCCCGGACTCAGCGTCGACCTGCCCGTTGAAATGGATCGAGCCGTTGCGTTCGAAGAACGTGAACGAGCGTCGCGAGCGCTTCTCGTCGTCGCGCGGTTCGACGCCATCTGGGTCAAGCCACGCTTCTGCTCGAGTCAGCAGCTTACGAAGTTCATCGAGGCCGAGCCCGGGTGCTGCGCCAGTCAGCAGCCCCTCTGCCTCGGCGATCCGCTCGGCACCAGCGGCCACTCGGCAGCGATCGAGCAGGCCGATGATCATTGCGGCAGCCTGTGCACTGATAGCACCGGAATTCAGCGCCTCGCGCACCATCGGATGCTTCGCCGGCAGCTTCGCGCCGAGCAGATCTGTGCGCGGGGCAGTGCCTTCACCCACTTTGATCAATCGCAACGCGTCACCCGTCGACACACCCAGAGTCGCCGCCAACATCTTTCCTGGCGTGCGAAAACCCTGTTGCTTCGCCAGGGACTCTGCACCCAACTCTGGTCGCGATTCACGGGCGATGCCCGCAGCCACATCGACCTGCACGGCATCAAGGCGACGTTGCACCAGCGCAACAGCCTCAGTCACCGAAACAAGCGCTGTTCTCGAAAGATCATTCGAGTCATCAGCACCCGCCCACGCCACATCGAGGCGAGCGAGCGCCTCGTGCAGTCCGGTGAGCTTGGCCATGTCTCCAGATTACATATTTTTGCACGTTTTGTCGAACATATATTCGAAGAAATCCAAAAACTGACAGCGGGCGCCGCACTAAGCGCGCGCATCCAGGCTGCCTACATTAGTAAATGCGTACTAATTGACGACGCTGCCCAACGGGTACGGAAGCATCCACGGACAATGAGCGATCTCCGATGAGACCCGAATGCTGGTCCGCTCAGGGAAACGACCGGGATGACAGTTTTTCCTATCCCACCGATCGAATCCCGTAGGTAATGTACGCGTCGAGTTCCGCCGGCCGAGTGCGGATGCGCCGGTCTCGTGTGATCGCGATGAGTCCCCGTGCGCCGACAATTGGCATCCATTCGAGATCTAGCGCCCCAAGCGGAACTTCAGGAAGGTCAGGATGGCCTGGATAAAAGACGTCCGTCCGTCCCCCACGGGCGAGGATCTTCGCCATGCCCAGCGCGTTCTCGTCGGCAAAGTACGCCGGCGAGAACGGGCTCATCATGCAGCCCGCGCGTGGCCAGCGATGAGTTCGAAACGAATGGCCTCGTCGACCTGTTGCGGAGTGAGGTCGTAGAGGTCAGCCAAGTCATCGCGTGTGCTGCCAGCGCGGTACTCCTCTGCGAGCGTCTCGGTACGCACGTTGCGGATTGCGGGCTGTCCAAATGTGCGAGCGGGATCCATAACGATGAGAGGAGTGCGCATGTTCGGGCGCAGCCTGACAACCGAATCGTGCTCATACTCGACGGCGTTACTAAATCGCTCAGTGGCCGCGGTCATCATGCTCTGCCCGTTGCGTACGACGACCAATTGAAGGGCACGGTCAAGCCCCACGCGTTCCTGGACGATGCGCACGAGTTCACGACCTTCGACGTCAAGGAACGGCTTTGCTTGGGCGAGCGGGTATCGCCCAAACTCGTCTCGTAGTTGCTCAATCGCCGGACGCATTCGCTGAACGGACACATCGCGGCTTCGGAACTCCGCCAACAGTCGCGCCTCGACCATCTCGCCCCAGGTCACTACGTCGGCCTCGACTGCACGATCGCGCAGCACGGGCGCGTAACTCTTACCTCCCCGGGAGTACCCTTCCAACCACCGTCGCGCGGTGCCGCCGGGGAGTCCGACGAGACGATCGACATCGGCATGCGAGTAAATTGCCCGGTCGAGCAGAGAAACGGTCATGCGTCAATGATCGCATTGGCAGGCTGCTATTCCAGGTTATGTGGATAACTCGCTCATCCCCGTTGCCCCCGCCGCCCCTCCAGCACCCCGGCGAACACGATCGCCGCTACCCCCGCCACGGGCACCACGATCAATCCCGCGCGTAGTCCGGCGTTGTCGGCGATGAACCCCACGAACGGCGGCGACAGCAAGAACCCCAACCGCAGCAGCCACGACACGATCGTGATGCCAGCGCCGTGGCGGAGTCCGGGCATCTCGTCCGCAGCCTGCAGCGCCGCGGGGATCAGGGTGGCCGAACCAAATCCGGCGAGCGCGAACCCGACAACAGTCATGGGCACGGTCGGGAACGCCAGCGCCACGCCCATGCCGACCGCGATAATGAGTCCGCCGGCCCGGGCGACGTTTCGCTGCCCGAAGCGGTCAACCATGCGGTCGCCGATGCTGCGCCCGATGAACTGTGCCCCGACGAGCGCGATGTATCCCGTCGCGGCGATAACAGCGGGGGCGTCAAGCGACGCGGTGAGGTAGAGGGTTGCCCATGACATTCCGGCATCCTCGACGACCGCGCCCGCGATCGCGATCAGCGCCAGCGCACCGATGACGAGCACGGTTTTCATACCGACGCGGCGCAGCGCTCCGGTGATTTCAGGGCCGTCGGCGACAGCATCCTCTTCGGTAAAGTCGTCTCGGCCGGGCAGGCACAGGCGCAGTGCAACGAGCGCAACGGCGGTGAACATGACGGCTGAGATCGACAGATGGATGCCGAGGGGCAAGGCGAGTGCGATCGCCGCAGCCGACATCGATCCGCCGAGCACAGCGCCGATCGACCAGATCGCGTGGAAAGAGTTGATGATCGAGCGCCCGTAGCCGCGCTGGACTCGCAGGCTATGGGCGTTCTGGCCGACGTCGGTGATGGCATCCATCGCTCCGCCGATGAAAAGGCCCAGCGCGAAGAAGATGACCGAGGGAGCAACGGATGCCGCGAGCAGACTGAGTCCCACGAGGATGGTGCTGATCACAGCGACGCGCGCTGAGCCGAAGCGCCGAATGAGTATCGCACCGGTGAGCCCCGCGGCAATCGCTCCGGCTGGGAAGGCGGCGATCGCGAGGCCGTAGGCGGCAGCATCCAGATTCAGCGATGCCTTGACGTCGGGATACCGCGGCAGGATGTTCGCGAAAAGCGCCCCGTTAGTGAGGAACAACAGCGCGACGCCGACGCGTGCGCGACGCATCGCGGGCGCGACGGAAGACGAAATAGACATATGCATCGACCGTAGCCGCGAGTGGCGGATGCTGGCTTAGCTATCCCCTAGGTACCTACCCAATTTTTGGGTATCTTCTTCCGCTTGAAGGCTCTATCGCGCAATCTGGATTCATCACCACCGATCCATCCGGTGGTCACGCCGATCGACTTCTCTGCCGGGATCTCACACGAAATTTAGGACATATGCCTTCCATCTCAACTGAAGAAATTGCTGCACTCGCGTCACGCGTCACCGGACCGGTGTTCGCCCGCGATTCCAAAGGCCTCGCCGCAGAGGTCAGCGGTCAGAACCTTCTGATCATCCACGACCCCGACGTCGCTGTCGGTGCCGCAACAGAGAATGACGTCGTCGAAGCCGTACGGTTCGCCTCCGACCATGCGCTGGCCGTGAACGTGCAGGCGACAGGACACGGCACTCACGACGCCTATGACTCCGGGCTCATTATCACCACGAAACGGATCGACGACGTCACCATCGATCCGGCCACCCGCACGGCATCAATTGGAGCCGGCGCGCGTTGGTCGGCCGTCGTCGCCGCAGCCGCTCCCCACGGCCTCGCCCCGA
>DQHP01000144.1 GCA_003524435.1 Microbacterium sp. | reverse complement strand
CCCCGTCGTAATCACGAGAATACGACGGGGGCTCGACAACAAAACGGGGTCTCGATGACGTGCTGAGATGAAGCGCTGCGACTCGATGAAGCGACTCGATGAAGCGCTGCGGCTGAGCGCGGCGACTACGCGGGCGTCTCGCCCTCGTTGGCCTGGGCCTTCAGCGCGAGCGAGATGTCGTCCTCGTCGACGGCCCAATCGCCGGTGGCGAGGTAGACAACCTTCTTCGCCACAGCGACCGCATGGTCGGCGAAGCGCTCGTGGTAGCGGCTGGCGAGGGTGGCGTCGACCGTTGCTCCGGCCTCACCCTTCCAGTTGTCGCTGAGTACCTTTTCGAAGACCTTGGCGTGCAGTTCGTCGACATCATCATCTGAATTGCGAATGATGTCTGCGAAGCGCAGGTCCTGCGTGCGCAGCAGCTCACTCAGGGTGCGGGCGATCTCGACGTCCAGCTCGCCCATGCGCGTGAACGTGCCTTTGAGCCCCTTGGGAATGGCGCGCTCCGGGAAGCGAAGGCGGGCGAGCTGTGCGATGTGCTCAGCCATGTCACCCATCCGCTCGAGGGAGGCGCTCACCCGAAGGGCGAATACGACGATTCGCAGGTCGCGGGCGACGGGCTGCTGTCGAGCAAGGATCTCGATAGCTTGTTCATCGAGTGTGACGGCAAGCTCATCAATTTTGGCGTCGTCGGCGATGACCTCTTCGGCCAGCGCGACATCGCTGGTGGCAAAGGCACGTGTGGCCTTATCGATGGAAACAGTGACGAGGTCGGCGATCTCCACGAGACGCGCCTGCAGTTCCTCGAGGGACTGGTGGAAGACTTCGCGCATATGCGGCGCAACCTTTCGTTCGGAAGCTCTGGCGATTCTGGTCGGCCATGGGAGGAGCCAGCGCTGTGCGCAGGCCCTCAGTGATTGTCGTCATTGAAGGTTAACGAACGGTGCCCAGTACGTGAATACTAGTTCTCACAACCGCGTATCGGCTCGCAGGCCTGCCGAAGCGGAGGTGAACGGGCTCTACGCTGGAACCATGACCACGCCGCAGATTGCGCTGATCGCCCTTGCCATTGGGTTTGTCATTGGCGTCGGCTTGGTGGCCCTGATTACCTGGGCATACCGTGCGCGAGCCAAAGTCGCCGAGGAATCGTCTACGGACGTTCCGCAGGGCACCTCCGACGTGCTCGACAGCATGGACGACGCGGCCTGTGTGATCGATGCATCCGGACTTGTGCTCGCGGTCTCACACGCAGCTGCTCGCTTCGGTATTGAGATCGGCGCAACGCTCGATAACCCAGAGCTACGTCAATTGGTGCGTACGGTGCGCTCTACGTCCGCATCCACGACCGAGACGATGCGGCTCACTCGGGCCGGCTTCAGTCTCGATCCACGCCTCGTGTCAGCGAGAGCGAGCATGCTGGGGACGCGACTCACGTTGCTCATCATCCGCGACGTCACCGAACAGGAGCGCCTGGATCAGGTGCGACGTGACTTCGTCGCCAATACGAGCCACGAGCTGAAAACTCCAGTGGGGGCCGTCAGTCTTCTCGCCGAAGCAGTTGACTCGGCTGCGGATGACCCGGCACAGGTGCGCATTTTTGCCGCACGACTCTCGGCGGAGGCAGCTCGCCTCGGTCAACTAACCGGCCGCATCATGAGCCTGTCCCGCCTCCAGGCGGCTGATGGCGTTACCGACTTCGACCCGGTGTCAATTGACGAGGTCATCGCCTCCTCGGTCGAGGCACACGCTGTGCAGGCTGATTCTGGTGGTGTCGAACTCACCAAAGGGGGAGATCGCGGCGCCTTCGTGCGCGGTGACGCGCAGATCCTTGTCGAAGCGGTGAGCAACCTCGTGGCGAACGCGATTGTGTATTCACCGAGTGGCTCCCGTGTCGGAGTGGGAGTGAAGATCGAAGGCGACACCGTTGAGATCGCCGTGTCTGACCAGGGTATTGGTATCTCCGAGTCCGATCGCGAGCGCATCTTCGAACGCTTCTATCGTGCCGATGAGGCCCGCTCCCGGCGCACCGGCGGAACCGGCCTCGGACTCTCCATCGTCAAACATGCGACACAGCGCCATGGCGGCGAAGTACGCGTATGGTCACGCCCGAGCCGTGGGTCAACTTTCACCATGGTTCTTCCGCGGATCGACGCACCCGCGTCGAACGACACTAACCCCAAAAGCAAGAAGAAACGTGCACGGAAGACGGCGAAAGCTGCCACTGCCGTGCGCGTTCGAAACGGAGAGCACGCATGACCCGCATCCTTCTCGTCGAGGACGAGCCCGATCTCGCCGACCCGCTGGCCTACCTCTTGCGCCGCGAGGGCTTCGAGGTAGAGATCGCGGAAGACGGCCCCGGCGCGCTCACCGCATTTCGCGAACGCGGAGCGGACATCGTGCTGCTCGATCTCATGCTGCCGGGGATGCCGGGAACAGAGGTCTGCCGCCAGATTCGTTCAACCTCGGCGGTGCCGATCATCATGCTCACCGCCAAAGATTCTGAGGTAGACATCGTCGTGGGGCTTGAGCTCGGCGCGGATGACTACATCACCAAGCCGTATTCTTCGCGTGAGCTTCTCGCCCGCATGCGGGCCATCCTGCGCCGCGTGGTGCAGGCAGATAGCGACCTTGACGAACGGGTGCTGGACGGCGGCCGGGTCTCGCTCGACATCGATCGGCACACCGTCACCGTTGCGGGTGAAGAAATCAATATGCCGCTGAA
The DNA here is from genome assembly GCA_003524435.1 of Microbacterium sp. Classification (GTDB taxonomy): domain Bacteria; phylum Actinomycetota; class Actinomycetes; order Actinomycetales; family Microbacteriaceae; genus Microbacterium. Next base: position 3,377 of record DQHP01000144.1, on the reverse strand, counting down.
AGAGTTTGAGCTGCTTGAAGTGCTGATGCGCAACTCAGGACGAGTGCTCACCCGCGGCCAGCTGATCGACCGCGTGTGGGGCAGCGACTACTTCGGCGATACCAAGACGCTCGACGTGCACATCAAACGCATCCGCTCGCGCATTGAAGAGAACCCCAGCGAGCCGGTCATGCTGGTTACCGTGCGAGGGCTCGGATACCGCTTCGAGGGCTAAGCCTGAAACAGCGAGAGGCCGGTCACCCTTGCGGGTGCCGGCCTCTCGGACAATTCGGATGCTACCGCTCAGTTGGCGGGTGCTTCTCCTGCAGTCTCTTCTTCCACGGGTGTGGGAACGAGGTCTGCGTAGTAGGGGAGCGTGCCGTCAAGTACGGGGATGTCGGCGACGGCACCGGTGGCGTCACCGGACTGGAAGTACATTTCTATCGTGGCGCCGGGGATGGTGTTGAGCCCCTCGATGAGTACGGGCTCTGCGTTGGCACCAAGGCTCACTGTGTCGTTGGCGCCGACCCGGACCGTGAGGGGGTCAAGGCCCTCGATCTCAACGGTGAGGGTTGCTTTCTCGTCAGTGGGGTTCACGATCGCAGCGACCAGGTTGCCGGTCGAGCCGTCTTCTGTTGCGATGATCATCGCGTTGCGGACCTCGAGCGGGCCAGCGCTGTCGACGACGTTGACGCCGTCAGAGGGCGAATAGCTGATCTTCGTCGACTGCGGGGTGATGAAAGTGCATCCCGTGGTGCCGAGCAGAACAACGGCGCTGAGGGCGACAGACGCTATAAGGCGCGATTTCACAGGTCCTCCAGGGAAGCGTTTTGGATATCCGCATCCATTCTACGGGTATACGCACCGTGGCTCGGAAACCATGCGGGAGCAAACCTTAGTGCATGTTCCCTGTGGTATTCTGGAGGTTGCCGAAAGGACACGATTTTATGCTTTTTGAAGTTGGCGAGACGGTCGTCTATCCGCACCATGGGGCCGCGACGATCATCGAGGTCAAGGATCGCGTCATTAAGGGCGAGACGAAGAAGTACCTCAAGCTCAACGTCACCCAGGGTGACTTGATCATCGAGGTTCCTGCTGAGAATGTCGACCTTGTCGGCGTTCGTGATGTCATCGGCCAGGAGGGTCTCGACAACGTGTTCGAGGTGTTGCGTGCGCCGTTCACGGAAGAGCCCACCAACTGGTCACGTCGTTACAAGGCAAACCTTGAGAAGCTCGCCTCTGGCGATGTGATCAAGGTCAGCGAGGTCGTTCGCGACCTGTGGCGTCGCGATCAGGACCGCGGGCTTTCAGCGGGAGAGAAGCGCATGCTCGCCAAGGCGCGTCAGATTCTTATCTCCGAACTCGCACTCGCAGAGAAGTGCGACGAGGAAAAGGCCGGAGCGCTGCTTGATGAGGTCCTTGCCTCCTAAGCAGCAGCGTCGCGAGAAACATCCTGCGGCATGAGGAACATCGTTCTACGACGTTTCTCATGCCGCAGTTCTTTTCTCACGCGGCGGTAGCCTGAGAGGGTGACCCTCCTCCCTGTGCCCACGACCGCGATCATCGTCGTTGCTGCCGGTTCCGGCACGCGTCTGGGGGCGGATGCGCCGAAGGCCTTTGTCGGTATCGACGAGCACTCTGTGCTGCGTCATGCGCTGAAAGGCGTTTTCGCTGCCGCTCCCGCGCAGGTGATCGTTGTTGCTCCTGCCGGGCACGAGGGCGTGGCCGAAACTGAACTGCGTGAAGCCGCAGGGGATCGGGGCGAACTCTGCCGCGTCGTTGTCGGTGGTGATACGAGGCAGCAATCCGTCGCTGCGGGACTTGCGGCGCTGTGGGGTGACATCACGACCGTGCTCGTGCATGATGCCGCGCGTGCGCTTACCCCGGCGGCCCAGATCAACGCGATCGCCTCTGCAGTGACGGCAGATTTCGGTGTGATCCCCGCGCTGACGGTCATCGACACTCTCAAACGAGTGGATGCTGATGCCGTTGTGGCAGCGGTTGATCGCTCTGAGTTGGCTGCAGCTCAAACCCCGCAGGGGTTTCCTCGGGCGCTCCTGGAAGCGGCCTACGATTCTGCCCGTGCATCCGGTGTCGAATACACCGACGACGCAGCGCTGTTCGCGGCAGCTGGCTTTCAGGTGCGTCATATCGAGGGGGCTGCCTCAGCGTTCAAGATCACTATCCCGGCTGATCTGGAGCGCGCACGACACCTGATCGCAGGCCCCGTTGCGGCCGGACCGATCATTCCGCATGTCGGCATAGGCACAGACGTGCACGCATTCGGAGGCGACGGGAACCTATGGCTGGCCGGACTCGAGTGGCCGGGGGAGCCGGTGCTCTCCGGACATTCGGACGGGGATGTGGTCGCGCATGCGATTGTCGATGCTCTGCTCGGGGCCGCAGGACTCGGCGATATCGGGCAGCATTTCGGAACGGCGCATCCCGAGTACGCCGGAGCGCACGGCGATGTCTTCTTGGCGCGCACCCGGGAGATTCTTCTGGAGGCGGGATTCACGATCGCCAACGTCTCTGTGCAGTTTCAGGGCAATCGTCCGCGATTCAGCGGTCGGCGCGCTGAGGCAGAGCAGGTGCTGCGGGCGGCGCTGGGCGGTGCGCACGTCGCAATCTCAGCGACGACGACCGACGGCCTCGGGTTCACCGGTCGTGGTGAGGGTATTGCGGCGACGGCAGTTGCCCTTGTGTATCCGATCCGATAGGTAACGCTCAGCACCACCCCGGTACGCTAGAGCAGTGACTCTCCGCCTTTACGACACCCGCGCACAGCAATTGCGCGACTTCGTTCCGCTCGACCCCGGAAATGTCACGATCTATGTCTGCGGGGCGACCGTGCAATCTGGCCCGCACATCGGGCATGTTCGGGCCGCGCTCAGCTTTGACATCTTGCGACGTTGGCTCTCGCACCGCTACGACCGGGTCACATTCGTGCGCAACGTCACGGACATCGACGACAAGGTGCTTGTGAACGCCACGGACTCCGAACCGTGGTGGGCGCTGGCGTATCGGATGGAGCAGGAGTTCACGGCGGCATATTCTGCCATCGGAATCTTGCCTCCTACATATGAGCCCAGGGCGACAGCATCCATCCCGCAGATGCAGGAACTCATCACCACTCTGATTGACCGCGGCCACGCATATGCGTCACCCGATGGCTCAGGCGACGTCTATTTCGACGTGCGCTCGTGGAGCGAGTACGGGGCGCTAACGCACCAATCTCTCGACGCGATGGAAGCGGCGGCAGATGCAGACCCGCGCGGCAAGCGCAATCCGCAGGACTTCGCGCTGTGGAAGGGCGCCAAGCCTGACGAACCCGCTGATGCGACGTGGAGTTCGCCATGGGGAGACGGTCGACCCGGCTGGCATATCGAATGCTCGGC
>DQHP01000145.1 GCA_003524435.1 Microbacterium sp. | reverse complement strand
AACTGAACGTCTCGAAACGCATGCGATGCGAGACAGTCGCCCCACCTCGCGCGATCGGCTGACGCACACGAGTGTTGAGGACTTCGGACAGAAGTGCCAACGACTTCGGACATTGACAGTTCGTCCCATGTAAAGCCGCTTCGCATGTCGCGAAAATGTGTAAAGAAAACGCTTGATTTTTTTACACGTTAGGTGATTGTGCGACGGCTTGACTTTTGGCGCGGACCGAATCAGTGTTGTACATACCACGTACGCACAAAGGAGTTGATCGTGCCTGCTGAAACCACCCGCACATCGCGTCTCAATATGCGCATCTCTCCTGATGCGCTTGAGCTGCTGCGGTCCGCCGCAGACCATCAGCAGCAAGACCTCAGCGCGTTCGTGCTCGGAGCCGCGGTGGAACGCGCACGCACTGCTCTTCTCGAAGAAAGCCTGCTGCGACTGAGCCCGCGCGCTGCACAACAGTTGGAAGCGGCGCTGTCCGCCGAGCCTGCTGTCGTCCCGCAGCTTGCAGAACTGTTGAGCAGGGTGTCGGCCCATACATAACGCCGCTCTGCGGGAGCTCCAGCGAGCCAGCCATCCGAACCGGAAACCCGCGTGACGTGAAGCACCTCGCAGAGATGTGGTTCACCCGCTGTGAAGCATCCGTGCGATACCCGTTTACCTCGGGTTCCTACGCTGACGTCGTGACTGACATCCTCGCCATTCTCGAAGTCGAGGTGGCGAGTCTGCCGGCCGGCGCGAAGATCGCCAGCGAGCACGAACTCATGGCACGCTTCGACGCGACCCGCAGCACGGTGCGGCGAGTGATCGAGCAGATGGAATCCCGCTTCCTCGTGCGCCGGGCGCATGGCGCGGGCACCTTCGTCAACCGTCGCGTCGACTACCTGATCTCCTCCGCCATCGCCCCTTCACTGCACACCACCGTCGAGCGGGCGGGCGCCTCTGCGCGCACCTTCGTCGTCGACGCTAGCGAGCAGCCGTTGCCCGCCGAGATCGCGCAGCGCATCGGCTTCAAGGCGGGCATCCCGTGCACGCGACTTGTGCGCGTCGGCTACATCGACGACGACCCGGCCACGTGCGCCGAAGAGTGGGTGTTGCCTGGAGTCCTTGACCACGTGGACGTGAGCCTGCGCGCCATTGAATCTCTCACCGAAGTGCTGCGCGCCTCGCGCCGCACCCCGGTAAGAGCTTGGTCGAGGGTGTCCACGGAGTTCCCGCCAGCATCCATCGCAGAACGCCTCGAACTGCGCGTGCCCGTGACCACCTGGCACCTCGAGACCCTCACCCGTGACGGAAACGCGGGCCCACCCCTGCTGTGCAGCCGCTCATGGATGAGGCAAGACCGCATGCGCGTGGTGATCGAATTCGACACCCCGCTGGCACCGCCGGCGGACCCGAATACAAGCAGCAGCGCCTAGTTGTCGCACAAGTTCCGCGAGTGTTCACACACGGGTCCTCGGAGCTTCGGTCGCCCGTCGCGCAGACGTCGGCTGCGCGCCGCACTGTGGAAGCGTCCCGAGCCAATCGGCTCCCACCCGAACACCCCGAGGGAACGACAACACATGACTTCCACGCGATTCTCGCGCCTCTCGATCGCCGCGCTCGCCACCGCGGGGCTCCTCGCCCTGGCAGGATGCTCCGGCGCCTCAGCCGGTGCAGAGAAAGACGCTGATGCCGCCGGCAACAGCGAATGGCCGACCACGATCACCTTCGCTCAGATCCCCTCCGAGTCCGCCACGGGCATCGCCGAGGACAACGCCGACATCCTCGCTCTGCTCGAGCAGGAGCTGGGCATCGAGGTCAAACTGCAGGAGGTCACCAGCTACGCCGCAGTGATTGAAGCGCTGCGTGCCGGGCAGGTGCAGATCGCTGGCATGGGCCCGTTCTCGTACGTCGTGGCCCAGGATGGTGGCGCCGGAGTCATCCCGCTTGGTGCGCTCGCTGACTCCGTCGACGAGGAGCCGGGATACCAGTCTTACGGCATCGTCAACCCCGACAGCGGCATCACTGATCTCGCCGGCTTCGAGGGCAAGAACGTCTGCTTCGTCGACCCAACCTCGACCTCGGGCTACCTGTTCCCCTCGGCCGGTCTGCTCGAAGAGAACATCGACCTCGAAGAGGGAATCTCCCCGGTCATGGCAGGCGGACACGACGCCTCAGCCCTGTCAGTTGCCGACGGCACCTGTGACGCCGGCTTCGCATTCGACACCATGGTCACCGAGGAGCTCATCGACTCGGGTCAGCTTGCCGAGGGCGATCTCGAAGTTGTCTGGGAATCGGAAGTCATCCCCGGCAGCCCCTATGTCGCCAGCACCCAGCTGCCGAAAGACCTGCAGGAAGAGCTCACCCGCATCTTCGAAGAGCAGCTGAACAAGCCCGCCCTGATCGAAGCCGGCATCTGCACCAGCGAAGAAGACTGCGTGTTCCCCGAAGGCAGCGAGTACGGCTTCATCCCCGTCGAAGACTCGCTGTATGACGGCATCCGCGCGGTCTGCGACATCACCAAGTCCGAGGCTTGCGTCTCCTGACGCTATGACGGGCGGGGCCCACACAGGGCCCCGCCCTTTCCGTACGTAAACGACAGGAACCGAGCACACTCATGACGAACGTCGCAGACATCCGACAGGCAATGACCGCCGGCATCCCGATGCTGGCCCCCGAACAGATCCAGGATGCGGTGCGCCTGGACGGCGTCACCAAAAAGTTCGGGGCGGTCACCGCCCTTGACGACGTCACAGTCGACTTCACCCCCGGCCAGATCAACGTGCTGCTGGGCCTCTCCGGCTCTGGCAAATCAACTCTGCTGCGCCACATCAACGGTCTGCACGTTCCCTCCTCGGGCAACGTGCATACCCTCGGCATCCCCGTGCATCACGCGAAAGAGAAAGACCTGCGGGCGGTGCGCTCGCGCGTGGGCATGATCTTCCAACACTTCCACCTCGTCGGCCCGATGTCGGTGCTCGAGAACGTCTGCACCGGTCGCCTCGGAGCCCTGCGCGGCCCGCGCCTCGGCCTGTTCTCCTACCCTCGCGCCGTCAAAGAGGCCGCGATGGAACACCTCGCCCGCGTCGGCCTCGCCGACAAGGCATTCCAACGCGCCGACACCCTCTCAGGCGGCCAGCAGCAGCGCGTCGCCATCGCCCGCGCCCTCATCCAAGAGCCCGTCGTGCTCCTCGCCGATGAGCCGGTCGCCTCGCTTGACCCGGTCTCATCTGCCGGAGTCATGGAACTGCTGCGCGAGATCTCCACCGACCTCGGCCTCACCGTCATCTGCAGCCTGCATCAGGTCGAACTCGCCATGGAGTTCGGCGACCGCATCACCGGGCTGCAGTCCGGACGCGTTGTGCTCGATCGCGCCGTGAGCCGCCTCAGTCGCGAAGACGTCTTCGACATTTACCACGCTGTCTCTGTCCCCGAGGCTGTCGCTGAAACGGTCAACTGACGTGCAGACGCTCATGCCCGTCGACACGGAACCCGGCCACAAGATCGGCCTGCCCGTTCCTCGCAAGCCCGCGCCACGCGTGCAGACCGTCGCCGTCTGGGTGGTCATGCTCGGTCTGCTTGCGGCATCCATCTGGGCGTTCGTCGGCCTCGACTTCTCTATCGAAGTCTTCGTCCGCGGCTTCGACTTCGCTGCCGACTTCATCTCGCGCATGTTCCCGCTGGAATTCCCCCCGGTGCCGGAACTTCTCAGCCTCACGCTCGAGACCCTCGCAATCGTCACCCTCGCGACAGTGCTCGCCGTCGTGCTGAGCCTGCCCATCGCGCTGATGGCAGCCTCGAACACCGCCTCGAACCGGTGGGCCGGCAGAGCCTCGCGCACCTTCATCGTCGTGATGCGCGCGATCCCCGACCTGGTGTTGGCGATCTTCTTCTTCCGCATGTTCGGACTCGGCGCACTGCCCGGCATCCTCGCCATGGGACTGCACTCAATCGGCATGATCGGCAAGCTCTACGCCGACGCGATCGAAGAGCTTGACCGCGGCCCCATCGAAGCACTCCGCGCCGCCGGAGCATCGCGGCGCCAGCAGATCTGGTCGGGCATCATCCCGGCACTGATGCCGCAGATCATCGCGACCGCGCTGCACCGCTTCGACATCAACCTGCGCACCTCGGTCATCCTCGGATACGTCGGCGTCGGCGGCCTCGGCATGGCCATGGCCGACGCCCTCAACACCATGCAGTACGGCCGAGGAATGGCCCTGGCGCTCGTGGTGCTCGTGCTCTGCGTGATCGTCGAACTCATCTCTGGATCTATTCGCACCAGGCTGCTCGGCCGGGTCAACGGCCGCCGCCGCGGCCCTCTGGGGTTGCTCGATCGCGCCGCCGAGGGATGGATCATCCGTCCGACGGCGACACACGAACCTCAGCGTCTCGCCCGTGGTGCGATCCGCGTTTCGCCGCCATGGGATGCTGACCGCATCCGCCGATTCCTGGTTGTCACGGCCGTGGGCGTCATCGTGCTCGCCGCGCTCGCCGGAGTGCAGATCGACCCGATCGCGGTCATCACCGGGCTCGTCGATTTGCCCGCAACCCTCGCGCTGTTCTTCCCGCCCAGTGACGGGGGGATGCTGGATCGCATCCTCGAGGGAATGGTCGTGACCCTGCAGATCGGACTCGCCGCCACGCTCATCGGGGTCGTCTTGGCGATACCGATCGGCTCGCTCGCGGCACGAAACGTCGCGCCGAACGCCGCGACGGCGACGGCCTTTCGCACGTTCATCGTCACCGTTCGCGCCTTCCCTGAACTGATCCTCGCGATCGTGTTCATCGTGATCATGGGCCTCGGCCCGCAGCCGGGCACGCTGGCCCTGGGAATCGGGTCGGTAGGACTGCTCGGAAAGCTTGTCGCCGACTCCCTGGAAGAAACCGATATCCGCGTGCAGGACGCGGTGCGCGCCAACGGAGCCAGCCGGCTGCAGGTGTATGTGTCGGCGACCCTGCGCCAAGCCCTGCCTGCCCTCGTCGCACACGTGCTGTACCAACTTGACGTCAACGTGCGCTCTGCCACACTGCTCGGCATCGTCGGCGCCGGCGGCATCGGGTTCTATCTGCTCAACGCCTCGCGGGTGATGCAGTTCCAGACCGTGACGCTCATCATCCTGCTGATCCTGGCCGTCGTGCTGCTGCTCGAAGCCATCTCAGCGTGGGTGCGTCGCGTTGTGATCTGAGCAGTACAGCAACACAGCAGCGCAGCAACAACGAAAGTCCCCGGTCGATACGTTCGATCGGGGACTTTCTGCGCTTGGCACGCGAACCGCGCAACAAGTCACCGTTTGTTTACTGAGCGGTTCACCCCGCCGTAACCGTGGCATCCGATCCGGGCCATTTGCGGACCGGAAAGTAGGAGCCATGAACACGACAGCACGCAATCCCCAGGAGCGGCAGCGCACAGCCCGCATCCTCGCGGGTGCCACGCAGGCTCGACTTGCCGAACTCTGGCGCACCTGGCCTGACCGTCCAGAGGTCGAATACCTGCGCGGACCCGAGGCCGGCCTCGTCATGGTTCAGGGTCGTACCGGCGGCACCGGTGACCGATTCAACCTGGGCGAAGCCACCGTGACCAGGGCGACTGTCGCCGTGCGCAGCGCCTCTGACGAAGCGCTCGGTACCGCCTACATCCTGGGCAGCCACCCCGAGCACGCCGCGCTC
>DQHP01000148.1 GCA_003524435.1 Microbacterium sp. | reverse complement strand
CCACATGACGAGCTGGCGGGATTCATACAGGGGATGGCCGACCTCGGTGCGTGGCAGCCCGGGCAGCTCGTGCTGCACACAGACCCCGCGTTCGGCACCGCCGTGCTCGAGCCCGCGCAGCGTTCAGGAGCGATCCCGCTCGCGGTGCACCCCGCCATCTCCTTCACCGGAACCTCGATGGATCTGCGCCAGCTGCAGGTCAGCTTCGCGGCTGTGACAGCCCCGGCACCGGTGCTGCCGATTGCACAGGCGCTCGCCGTCGAGCTCGGCTGCGAGCCGGTCGTCGTCGATGAAGGAAACCGTGCAGCCTACGCGGAGGCAATTGCCACAGCATCCGAGTTTTCCCGCGCGATTATCGGCCAGTCAACGTCGCTGCTGCGTGGCATCGGTGTCGAGAATCCGGGTGGCTATCTCTCGGCGCTCGTGCAGTCAACCGTCGAACGGGCGCTGCGCGAAGCATCCGATCCTCCCGTCCTCTGAGACACAGCGCGGCGAGAGCGCGGCAATGGAGGGAACCGGGCGATCAGCGGCCTCCGGAGAATCCGCCGCCGCCTCCGCCGCCAGAGAACCCGCCGCCGGACGAACCACCCGCGCTCGAGGAACTCGGCGCGGCGTAGACCGACGCCGAACTCGCCGCAGACGAGAACGCGCTCATCCGGAAAGCAAAGCCCGTCGCGGAACCGTCTGTCCAAGAGGGGGTGCTCTGGGCACTTGAGTATGCGTGCTCGAGCACTTCGCCCCACTCATTCTCCTGCCCGAACAGGATCGCGTAGGGCAACAGCTTCTCGTAGACGTGGATCACATCGACGCTGCCATCGCTGCGGCGTTCGGCGCCGGTGTACGACTGCAACATCTGCAGGCGATCAGCTTCGGCGACGCGGATGAACTCGCGTACCCCCTCGAGATACTCCAACTGCAGCGCACCCGCCGGGGTGAGCACGGTGTGCTTCGCGAAGACCATCACGCTCGCAATAAGCACGATGACAGCGCAGAAGATCGCGACGAGGAACACCGGGCCGGCAGACTCTCGGCCGGTGAAAAGTCCCCACAGCAACAGGCCTATCATCACGGCAATCGCCGAAATCGCGACGCTCTGGAGGACCCGTGCCAGTGTGCTGCGGGCCTTTGTCGTCAGTCCTTGCTGCGCGGCAGTTTCCTTACCGGCCTTGGTAAGCGCCTCCATGCGCTTGGCGAACGCCTCACTGTTCTTGGGTAACTTCATCACCTCGCCAGGGTCGGTGTCGGTGAACAGCGCCGTCACTGCCTGCTCATCGAGCGCGTGCGGGGCCGTGTTATCGAGCCGACGAAGCCGGGGGCGACGCTTCTTTGCTCCGGCTTCGGGGAGCTCTTCCAGGCGCAGCAGGCCGCGTACAGCGAGGTGCACGATCTCAGCGGAGATCGGATTTTTCGCGCCGGGCACGATCGCGTGCGCCAGCAGAGGCGGCATCGAATCGGGCACGTCATACTGCGCGACGACGATTCCCGTGCCGCGTCGACGTGAGCGAATCATTGCCGAGGTCGCGATCCAGCCACCGACAGAGAGGAGAACGGCGCCTCCACCCGCGACGTAGGGGAGCACATCGGTGGCGGCGTTGGGAAGGCGGGCGGGCGGTTGCGTGACCGTGCCCGGGTCGATCCCGATTGCCACGGTGGCACCTGAGCGCGCAGGAACGTCATATCTGTCCAGGGTGAAGGTATTGTCGCTCTGTTGTTGCAGATCGCACTTCGCGCTCGATCCGTAGGTTCCTTCGTAGCAGGACATGGCGCCGGTTAGGTGCGATGCAAGCTCGTCGTCGAAGATGATCTCGGCGTGGAATGAGTCGATGTCCTGCGTGCTTTCCAAAGGCAGCAGATTCCAATAGAACTCGTCGACCTTGGTCTTGGTCGCGGCAAGAATCACGTCGCGCATCTCGTATTCGATGACATAGGTCGTTGAGCCGTGCACATAGTCGTCGTTGCCCGTGAGGACGTAGAGCATGCCGTCGTCGTCTTCGGTTTCGTATTCGACGTCGTTGCCGTTCTCATCGCGGACCGAGAGAATCCGGGTTTCGGTGCCCGCGCCCTCATAGGAGGTCAGATAGCCCGCGACGATGCCGCGGTTCTGGTCGAAATCGGGGAACTCTGCCACGCGCGTTTCTTCGACGTGCATCGTGGCACGCCCGTCGTCATCGATGCCGACCTCGTATCTGGCATCCCATGACGAGAAACCGAAATTGTCGACGTCGGTGGGTGGTTCAGCGGCGGATGCTGTGACCGCTGACGTGGCGATCAGCGCACCGGCGATGACGGTGATGACGGCGAGTGAGCGAGGAAAAGCATGACGGAGCATGCTTCGAGCGTATCGAGGCATGCAACCGATCCCTGGGGGAGCACTTCGAATGGGGTGTTCTCGAGACGGGCCGGTAAACTGAACAGGACTTTCAAGGAGCCCATATGACCCCCGCGCCCGACGCGCCTGCATCCAGCCCGTACGACGCCGATGGCGAAGAGATTCACGAGCAGAAGGCCGTCCGTTTAGCCAAGCGTGAACGCCTCATTGCACAGCGAGCGGATGCCGCAGGCGGGGCGTTCCCGGTCGGAGTGCCGGTGACGCACACGATCCCGGCGCTGCGCGCCGAGTATGAGGAACTTGAGACGGGCGCGGAAACCGGCGTTGTCGTGGGTATCGCTGGACGCGTGGTCTTCAGCCGCAACACCGGCAAGCTGTGCTTCGCGGCTTTGCAAGCGGGCGATGGATCGCGTATTCAGGCGATGATTTCGCTGGCCGAGGTGGGCGAAGAATCGCTCGCGCAGTGGAAGGAACTCGTCGACCTCGGTGACCACGTCTTCGTGCATGGTCAAGTCATCTCCAGCCGCCGCGGTGAGCTGTCGATTATGGCCGACGAATGGCAGATCGCGTCCAAAGCGATTCTGCCGCTGCCGAATGCCTACTCCGAGCTCAGCGAAGAGGGGCGCGTGCGTAGTCGCTACCTCGACCTCATCGTGCGCGAGCGAGCCCGCACCACTGTGCGCGCGCGCGCCGCGGTGAACGCGAGCCTGCGTGCGACGTTCGGAACTCACGAATACCTTGAGGTAGAGACTCCGATGTTGCAGGTGCAGCATGGCGGGGCATCTGCTCGTCCTTTCATCACGCACTCGAATGCCTTCGACACCGAGCTGTATCTGCGCATCGCGCCAGAGCTCTATCTCAAGCGCGCGGTCGTCGGTGGGCTCGAGCGCGTGTACGAGATCAACCGCAACTTCCGCAATGAGGGCGCGGATTCCACGCACAGCCCGGAATTCGCGATGCTTGAGGCCTACCAGGCCTACGGTGACTACATTCAGATGGCCGAGCTCACGCAAGAGCTCGTACAGCAGGCGGCGATTGCTGTCTCGGGATCGACGACCGTGACCTGGGCTGATGGAGCCGAGTATGACCTCGGCGGTGAGTGGGACCGCCTGTCGATGTATGAGTCGCTGTCGGAAGCTGCCGGGCGCGAGTTCACCGTTGACGACACTGTCGAAGACCTCATCGCCTTCGCTGAGAAGAACGATGTCGATCTGCCTCCGCAGGCGACGCACGGCAAGCTGATCGAAGAGCTCTGGGAGCACTTCGTCAAGGGAGACCTCACCCGTCCGACGTTCGTCATGGATTTCCCGGTCGATACATCGCCGCTCGTGCGAGAGCACCGCTCGAAGGCTGGCGTCGTAGAGAAGTGGGACCTGTACATTCGTGGCTTCGAGCTCGCGACGGGGTATTCCGAGCTTGTTGACCCCGTCATCCAGCGCGAACGCTTCGTAGACCAGGCAAAGCTTGCTGCGCGTGGTGACGTTGAGGCGATGCCGGTGGATGAAGAGTTCCTGCGCGCGCTCGAGCACGGCATGCCGCCGTCGGGAGGTATGGGCATGGGCATTGACCGCTTGCTCATGGCGATCACGGGCCTCGGCATCCGCGAGACGATTCTCTTCCCGCTGGTCAAGTAACCCGCGCCGCTCACCGCGAACCCGGGCCCGCTCACCGCGCATATTCACCGCGCTGAAACGTCCACTCGGGCAGCATCGCAGCGTCGATCATCGTGTGCATGAGCAACGCAAGTGAATACGTCGGATCGATCTCGGTGGCGAGCCGCAGGTAGTGCGCGGCGTGTGTGGAGCGCCCGAGCGCCCACGACAGCCACGCAGCGGCCGTCAGCGGTGCGGGGCGTGAGGCTCGTGGTGCGCGCGCTGCGGCATTTCGGACCACGGTGAGGGCGACGCGAAGTCGATCAGTGTCGGGGGTGGGCCCGCGACCCAGAAACACTTCGCCTAACTCGTTCGGCACGGTAGCGCCTTCATGTGCGTACGCCAGTTGTGCGCCAAGCGTGTGCAGTCCCGTTTCCAGGTCGCTCGCCCATTGCACGAGAGCCACGTCACGCAGGCGTGGGCGATCGAGGCACCACAGCAGCGCCGCGGTGACGAACGGTGGCTGGTTCTCTGGCGTATCCAAAAGATCCTCGAAAAGGAGCGGCACGTCATCGAGAAGCAGTGATGCCGCGAGGGCCTGCGGATTCACTCGCTCCCTCGCGGTGTCAGGAAGATGCTCATGTATGAGCGCGTCCGATAGATCGCGCAGCGCGCGCCCGACGCGCTCTTTCTCCGCGAAGTCGACGACTGGCAGCGCAACACCTGCGTCTTGGTCGCCCGAAACGTCCGCAAGCCCTGGCACAGTTGGTGAATCCGGGAGATCGTCGGTCGGGCGCATGGTCGGGTCATCGTGCAGATAGCTGGACCATCCCCCTGGGGTGACGCACAGCGCATCGACGATTCCTAAGCCGAGGTCTGCTGCGAGGCCCAGTAACTCGTCTACGACGACGGCCACCGGTAGCACGATGCCATCTGGCGTGAGTTGTGGCGACTCATCGGTATAGACAACGACGGCGACAGCATCCGTACCGCCAACGCGGGAAAGAAGCCCGATCGCGGTATCGACATACTCGTCGAGCTCGATATCGGGGTGCGGAAGATCGATGCGCATCGCGCCATGAGCGCGAGATTTCTGAAACGGCAGCAGCACGATGCTCTGTCGCGGGGTGAACCCGGCAAGTGCGGGTACGAGGGCGAGGAATTCGGCGGAGCCGGTGGCACGAAGGACTGTGTTCATACCGAGAGTGTGCTCGTCCTCGGCGTTCGAAAACCGAATTCCACAGGAAAATCCGGATGCGACGAATGTGCAGGACGAGTGGAGGCCAACGGCGCTGAGGCCACGTACGATAGAGATATGGATAGCTTCTGGGTCGTCGCGGCGTGGTCTATCCTGCCGACCATCGCAGTGAGCATCATCTTCTTCTTTGTGCTCCGTGGGATCATCCGGTTGGATCGCACCGAGCGCAAAGCGCATGCGAAGATCGAGGCCGAAGAGCGCGCTGCGCGCGGGTTGCCTCCCCGCACTTCCTGACGAGTAAGAGCCGCGCCTGCCGACTCTGTCGGGGCCACGGGCTACGCTGAGTCCAGACGCCGCATCGGCGACTGATTAGCGGTGCACGTCCGGGGGTGAGACGAATGATTCCATGGCCATGGTGGGTTCTGGCATTTCTGACAGTCGTCGACATCGCCATTCGCATCACGGCGATTATCATCATCCCGCGAAATCGGCGCCCCACCGCCGCAATGGCGTGGTTGCTCGCGGTCTTCTTCATTCCCTTCATCGGCGTGCTTCTGTTCTTGGTCATCGGCAACCCCCGCTTGCCCCGTGCGCGTCGCCGCAAACAGGATCAGATCAACGCGTACATCAACGAGACCAGCGATCAACTGCATTTCGGAACACTGCGTCCGGACGCACCGCAGTGGTTTCCGCCGATCGTCGAGATGAACCAGAAACTGGGCGCTCTGCCGATTTCGGGCGACAACGGAGCGCATCTGATCAGCGACTATCAGGAGTCGTTGGACGCGATGGCCGATGCGATTCGCGAGGCGGAAGACTACGTCCATGTGGAGTTTTACATATTGCAGTCGGACGCATCGACCGACAACTTCTTCCGCGCGCTCGAAGAAGTCTCCGCCCGCCACGTCGAGGTCCGGGTGCTGCTTGATCACTGGGCGAACCGTTGGAAGCCTCGCTATCGCCAGACGATTAAACGCCTCAACGCGATGGGCGCAGACTGGCACCTGATGCTGCCGATGCAGCCTCTTAGAGGCCGAATGCAACGGCCCGACCTTCGCAACCACCGAAAGCTCCTGGTGGTCGACGGGCGAGTGGCCTTCCTTGGGTCGCAGAATATTACCGATTCGACATATAACCTCCCGAAGAACATCAAGCGCGGGCTGCACTGGGTTGATCTGATGGTTCGCGTCGATGGCCCCGTCGTACTCAGCGTGAACGCCATCTTCTTAAGCGACTGGTACAGCGAGACCGACGAGGTGCTCAGTGAGATCGACATCACCCAGGCGGAGACAGGCAGCGGTGACCTCGACTGTCAGATCGTGCCATCCGGTCCTGGCTTCGAAGTAGAGAACAACCTGCGGCTGTTCCTTGAGCTGTTGTATTCCGCGCGCGAGAAGATTGTCATCGTCAGCCCTTACTTCGTGCCCGATGAGGCGCTTCTTCTTGCCGTGAGCTCGGCATGCGATCGCGGTGTGCACGTAGAACTGTTTGTCTCTGAAGAGGGCGACCAGGCGATGGTCTACCACGCGCAGCGCAGTTACTACGAGGCGCTGCTGCGAGCTGGCGTGCGCATCTGGATGTACCAGCGGCCCTATATTCTGCACACCAAGAGCTTGACGATTGATGACGAAGTTGCTGTCATCGGCTCGAGCAATATGGACATGCGATCTTTCGGTCTGAACCTTGAGATCTCGATGTTGGTGCTCGGTGAAGAGTTTGTTGCCGAGATGCGCGAGGTCGAAGATAAGTATCGCTCACTCAGTCGCGAACTCACACTGGAGGAGTGGCTGCAGCAACCCCTGCGCTCCACGGTGCTCGATAACCTCGCACGACTGACGTCGGCGCTTCAGTAAGTATCGTTACCAATCTCAGACGTTAATCTCAGCAACCGAGGGCACTCGAGAGCTACTGTGAGGTCATGACTTCGCCGCTTCGACTCGCACTTTCCGCTTCGGCCGTCTTCGCAACGGCATTGCTCGTGACGGGGTGCGCATCATCACCCGGAGCGCCGACATCGACGAGTGCACCGGAGCAGTCTCAGGGTGCGGATGCGTCGCATACGGAAGACGACATGGAAGCAACCTGGCTCGACGATGGGCGGATGTTTGCGATCGTCACGTGGGGGTCTTCCAGTTGTATCCCGACCACGGAGTCAGTAACCGCCGACGGTCAGACTGTCACCGTTGAGCTGAACGCCGGCGACAAGAACCAGGCGTGCACCAGCGATATTGCCCCGCGGGCCAGTCTGGGAGCTCTCCCCGAGGGTGTCGATCCGACCAAGGATGTTGAGCTCGTCGTCACGCTCGGAGACGTCACTGACGACGTCGATCTCGATGGCAACGCCGCGCTGACGATGGGTGCGGCAGATATGAAGCCGAGCGCTGGGTGGTTCGAGGATGACTCGCTTGTGCTGCTGACGTGGGGATCTTCCACCTGTCTGCCAATTGTTGACAGTGTTGAAGCGGGCGACGGCGGAGGAACTGTCACTTTCGCGACCGAGGAGCGCGTGTGCACGATGGACATGGCGCCGCGGGCGACGGTCATTTCCTTCGCGGAGTTGGACGACGATGCCGATGACAACGACGCGGATGACAACACAGACGACGATGTAGATGACGACGCTTTCACGCTGACACTCGTCGGTGACAACCTCGACGCCACCGTCCCTGTCCTTCAGGGGTGAGCGGGCTATTCAGGGCGGATCGACTTAGAGCAGATCCACCCGGTGCCCCTCTGGGAGCGCCAATAAGAGCGCACCAGGGGCGATGCGGCATCGAATGCGTACCGCCATTCCGAACTCATCACCATCGAGCTCGATCGGGGTAGGGTCGGGGGCTGCTGTTTCCACGGTCTGTCCGCGCAGGTATCGCACGGAGGCATCTTTCCCCCGGCGCTGCAGCACGAGCCGTCCGGCGCGGAATCGCCGCAGCACCGAGTTGTCCCACCAGATCTTGCGCCACACGCCCAGCCAGCCCCACGGCCCGGTGGGCTGAATGATTGCGACATCCATCTCACCGTCCGCGATCGACGCGGAGGGGATCAGCGCAATGCCCGCGGGGAGAGTGCCGCAGTTGGCGAATAGCACGCTGTGCACCTTCGTGGAATGCAGTCGAGACTCGTCGACCTGATAGACAACGCGGAACGGCTTGGCGCCAGGGAGTGAACGTGCGGCGCCGTCGACGTATGCCACCCAGCCGACCGACTTCTTCAAATCTGACCGCGTGTTTGCGATCATGTCCGCGTCGAGCCCCATCCCAGCCAGCACGACGAACGCATGCTCGCTCGTTTCGCCGTCGGCGCGAGTGAGGGTCGCCCATCCGATGTCGATCGGATGGCGGAACTCACCGAGCGCGGCGCGGATCATCGCTTTCGGATCGAGCAACGGGAGGTTCAGATTGCGGGCGAGGAGATTTCCGGTGCCGCTCGGCACGATTGCGAGCGGGACGTCAGTGCCAGCCATTGCCTCGGAGACCGCGCGAACAGTACCGTCTCCGCCGGCGACCAGCACGACATCAACTCCACGCTCGAGAGCATCGCGAGTGACTGTTTGACCGGCATCCGTAATTGTCGTCGGATAAAAAGCAGGGTGTGCCCACCCTGCTTCTTTCGATAGATCGCGCACCCAGGCGCGCAGGCGCTTCTCGTCGACCTTGATGGGGTTGTAAACGAGAGCGGCCTGACGGTGCAGTAAGGGGCTCTTGCTCATGTCGATCACTCTACGGCCCACATCTGCTTTGGCGTGGCACGCCAACTAGACTTGATGAATGATTGACCTTGCTCTTCTCCGCGACCAGCCTGAGCTTATCCGCCGTTCGCAGGCGGCCCGTGGCAACGATATTGCCACCGTTGACACCGCGATTGATGCTGACCGATCGCGTCGCGCCGCGCTTGCCTCATTCGAAGAACTGCGTGCCGAACAGAATGCGTTCGGCAAGCAGGTGGCGAAAGCGCCCAAAGAAGAAAAGGCCGCACTGGTCGCCCAGGTGAAAAACCTTGCCGAGCGCGTCAAGCAGGCCCAGCAGACAGCGAGCGAAGCGGCGGATGCCGTGGCATCCGCTCTTGCGCGCATCGAGAACATTGTGATCGATGGCGTCCCGGCCGGTGGCGAGGAGAACTTTGTCGAGCTTCGCCGCGTCGGCGAAGAGCCCAGCTTCGACCCCGCATCCTTCCCTGAGGGCCCACGCGATCACCTAGCGATCGGTGAGATTCTCGGCGCGATCGACATGGAGCGCGGCGCGAAAGTATCGGGAGCGCGGTTCTACTTCCTTAAGGGAATCGGTGCGCGCCTTGAGATCGCGCTGATGAACATGGCGCTTGATAAGGCGCTGCAGAACGGCTTCGAGCCGATGATCACACCGACGCTCGTGCGCCCGGAAATTATGCAGGGCACCGGATTCCTCGGCGAGCACGCCGACGAGGTTTACCACCTCGATAAGGACGATGACCTGTACCTGGTGGGCACGAGCGAGGTCGCACTCGCCGGCTACCACAAGGACGAGATCGTCGACCTCGCCGATGGCGCCCTGCGCTACGCCGGGTGGTCGACGTGCTATCGCCGCGAGGCCGGATCGCACGGAAAAGACACTCGTGGCATCATCCGCG
The DNA here is from genome assembly GCA_003524435.1 of Microbacterium sp. Lineage (GTDB taxonomy): Bacteria > Actinomycetota > Actinomycetes > Actinomycetales > Microbacteriaceae > Microbacterium. The sequence continues at coordinate 1,483 of DQHP01000148.1, read as the reverse complement.
TGCACCAGTTCAACAAGCTCGAAATGTTCGTCTACACGAATCCCGAGGATGCTGAGGCAGAGCACCTGCGCCTCGTCGCGCTGCAGGAAGAGATGTTGACCTCGCTCGGCCTCTCGTACCGCGTGATCGACGTCGCCGCGGGGGATCTCGGCTCGAGCGCAGCACGTAAGTACGACATCGAAGCCTGGGTGCCGACGCAGGGTGCATTCCGCGAGCTCACCTCGACATCGAACTGCACGACGTACCAAGCGCGCCGACTTGATGTGCGCTTCCGTCCAGATGCTGAGGATGGCGCAGCACCGCAGGCAAAGACGCAGCCCGTCGCGACGCTCAACGGGACTCTCGCTACCACCCGCTGGATCGTCGCGCTGCTCGAAACGCACCAGCAGCCCGATGGTTCAGTGCTCGTGCCTGAGGCACTGCGGCCGTATCTGGGCGGGCTCGAAGTGCTGGAGCCGAAGGCCCCGCGCGCAAAATCGCAGGCTCAGGGAGCGCGCCCGCTTGCCGAGACCGTCGAAGTGAAGGACCAAAAGTGACCGCTCGCTGGCTCGTCGGCCTCGATGTTGACGGAACCATCATCCTGCAAGACGAGACGATGAGCCCCGGCGTGCCGGAGGCAGTCGCACGGGTGCGCGATGCCGGGCACTTCGTGACCATCGCGACCGGACGCAGCTGGATGGCGACCGAACGCTGGGTCGATGAGCTAGAACTCACCCCCGAATTCGTTGTGTGTTCGAACGGCGCCGTCACCATGCGCCGGGTCGGCGATGCGTGGGAACGCTGGAACGTTGAGCTTTTCGATCCGAGCGCGGTGCTTGCGTTGCTCACAGAGCGACTGCCAGAGGCGCATTACATGGTCGAGCTCGACACCGGTCAGCGACTTTTCACCGGAGAGGTCGATGACTGGTCACTACAGGGCGGCCGGCAAGTAACGCTCGCAGAGCTCGGTTCGCACCCGGTTTCACGCGTTGTGGTGGTCTCGCCAGATCATGACGAAGACGACTTCCACCGCCTGGTAGTCGATGCCGGTCTCAACGAGGTCTCGTACGCGATTGGCTGGACCGCATGGCTTGATATCGCCCCACACGGCGTTGACAAGGGCACTGCACTGGCGCGCGTACATGCAGAACTCGGTATCGAAACTGATCAGGTCTTTGTCGCCGGTGACGGACGAAACGATGTCGGAATGTTCGCCTGGGCGCTCGGCGCGGGTGGGCGTGCCGTGGCGATGGGCCAGGCGCCGGATGACGTGAAAAATGCCGCAGGGGAGGTCACTGCCGATGTGGCAGATGGCGGTCTGGCGCTCGCACTGGACACGCTAACGAGTTATCCAGCGGTCCCTCAGGTGCAGACGGGACAATGAAACCAGCTAGACTCGTGCACTGTTCGATAGATTCGTCTGTCGAGGAGGGTTGTCCGAGCGGCCGATGGAGCTGGTCTTGAAAACCAGTGGGCAGAAATGTCTCGTGGGTTCGAATCCCAC
>DQHP01000120.1:11087-14285 GCA_003524435.1 Microbacterium sp. | reverse complement strand
CGCGAGCCGCGTTGGGGCGGCTGCCGCGACCAGCGTGAGCACCGCGGTTGCCACCACGATGACCGCGACCGGAATCCATGGCACCGCGGGTGCCACGAGTCCCGCAGCCTGGTCGAAGTTCGGCGGCATCCGCACTGAGCCGAGCAGCGACTGCGCAGCGATCCAGCCATAAGCGACGCCGAGCACGAGTCCCGTGACCGTAGCAGTGACCGTTATGTGCACCGACTCCAGCATGATCATGCTGCGCACTTGACGATTCGACAGTCCGATTGCCCGCAGAAGCCCGAGCTCCCGCTTGCGCTGCACGACACCGATCGTGAGCAGGTTCACCAGCCCAACTGCAGCAATGACCGCAGAGACACCGACCAACACCATCATCACGGCGGCAAAACTGTCCATAATCAGCGCAAACTCCGGATCCATCTCTCCTCCGGCCGCCTTCGTCAGCAGCACTTTTACTGACTCCAACGCGACGGCGAACATTGTCACGAGCGTCACGCCCATGACAACACCGATTGCCATGCGGCTCGAGCGTTCCGGATACCGAAGAGCGTTCTCTGCGGCGAGGCGCGCGGTCGCTGAACGTCCGAACAGGCGTCCGACAAGGCGCAGCAGCGGTGGCATCACGACGACCGCGGAGAGCGACAGCCCCGTAAACGAGAGGATTCCGCCGAAGAACGAGATCACGACGCCGAGCGGGTTTACGAGTCCGGCCAGCACCCCCAGCACCAAAAGAGCGATCCCGCTGATGACCAGCACAAGGCCGCCGATGTGCCGTGCCGGTCTTGCCGTAGCATCCTCGTGCGAACGCTCAACGGAACCGGCGATCGCCTGCAATGGCGTCACCGAAAGCACCCGCCGAGAGCCGACCCAGGCAGCACCCCACGTAGTCAGTGCCACGCCGATCGCCGGGATCAGGACCGCCGGCTGCACCAGCGTGAACGAAGGAACTGGGCCAAGCAGTCTCTCGGCAACAGCGATACCGCCAGCGGCGAGGAGAACGCCCACGACAATTCCCACGGCGGCGCCGATCATGCCGACGACCAGCCCCTGACGGGCGACCTCGGCGCGCTGCGACCGCGCGCTGCCCCCGATCAGCCGCATCAGCGCGATGTGTCTTGTGCGTCCGGCGATGATCGTCGAGAACGTGTTCGCAGTGACAATCGCCGCCACATACATCGCCACGCCGATCAGCAGCACTGTCAGCACCTGGACCACAAGAGCGAGCGTTCCGCTGGCGCCGATATAGGGATCGGATTGCAGCATCACGCCGATGTACGCCGTCGCTTCGACAAGCACGACCCCAAATGCCGCAGACAATACGGCGACCAGAATGCTCGCGCCCATGCCTCGATCGCGCAACCAGCCAAAGCGTGGCCCGGTCGCAGACGACTCGGGAACCAAACGAGCGGCGGAGCTGGCGGTGGAACTGGCGATGGCGCTCATGCCGCGACCTCCGCGGCGAGCATGTACGCCGCGATCTGCTCCGCACTCTGGCGCGGGTGGTCAGCGACGATGCGTCCATCACCGAGGTAGAGCACCCGATCAGCATGGCTAGCTGCAATGGCGTCGTGTGTGACCATCGCGATGGACTGGCCGTGCTCGCGACTCGCGTCTGAAAGCAGCTGCAAAACTTCGCGTCCGGAGCGTGAGTCGAGGTTGCCGGTGGGCTCGTCGGCGAAGACGAGGTCGGGGGCCGTGGCAAGCGCACGCGCGATGGCCACGCGCTGCTGTTGCCCGCCGGAGAGCTCGTGCGGACGGTGGTTCAGTCTGCCGGAGAGGCCGAGACGCTCGATCAGGCTGTCGATCCGCGCCCGCTCAATCGCGCTCGGACGGCGTCCGTCGAGCTCGAACGGCAACAGGATGTTAGCGAGCGCATCGAGGGTCGGCACGAGGTTGAACGACTGGAAGATGAAGCCGACGCGACGTCGACGCAGAATCGTCAGGTCGAGGTCGCCAAGGCCTGTGATGTCGGTGTCTCCGATCCACGCTCGCCCCCCTGTGGGAGCATCGAGGCCGGCCATGATGTGCATGAGCGTGGACTTGCCAGAGCCGGACGGTCCCATGATCGCGGTGAACTGCCCCCGGCGGATGCCGACGCTGATGTCATCGAGCGCGTGCACAGCGGCATCGCCCGAGCCGTAGGACTTCGTCAAGTGCTGGACGCGGGCTGCGAGCCCCAGGTCGCTGGTAGTGATCTCCATACCTACGACGTTACGAATCAGAGGGCAGTTGCCACATCGCCCGTGCGAAGCATCCGCCTACATCTCAAGGATGATTTGCCGGCGCCGCGCTCAGGCCAGTCCATGCTCGAACGCGAAGACCACCAGCTGCACACGGTCGCGCAGCGACAGCTTCGTGAGGATGCGGCTGATGTGCGTCTTCACCGTCGCTTCGCTGAGGTACTCACGACCAGCGATCTCGCCATTCGAAAGGCCGCGGGCGGCGAGGGCGAAAATCTCCTGCTCACGATCGGTCAACGAGGCGAAGGACTCCGGCACCGGACGCGTGGCAGGAGTGAAGTGCGCGAACAACTCACGAGTGGCGGATGCCGCGATCACGCTCGATCCGGAATGCACAGTGCGGATGGCTGCGAGCAAAAACTCCGGATCAGCATCCTTTAACAAAAATCCGCTCGCCCCCTCGCGGATCGCGCGGGCCGCCGCCTCATCGAGGTCGAATGTCGTCAGCATGACGACTTTGGGAGGATCCGGCTGCGCCAGCAGACGTCCGGTCGCGGTGAGCCCGTCCATCACCGGCATCCGAATGTCCATCAAGACAACGTCGGGTTTCGTCTGGGCGATGACGGCGAGCCCTTCCTGGCCGTTGCCTGCTTCGCCGACAACTTCGAGGTCAGGTTGGGAGCCGACCAGCATCCGGATGCCAGCGCGAAAGAGCGCTTGATCATCGACGAGCACCACGCGGATCATAGGTCTTTCCCCTCGGCGAGTAGCAACTCGCCATCGTGTTGTGCGCCGATCGGCAGTCGCGCCGAGACGACGAAGCTTCCACCTTCGCGCTCCGCGCGCAGCGTCCCACCGGCAAGCTGAGCGCGCTCGCGCATGCCGATGACGCCGTGGCCTCCGCCCGCGCCTGCCTTTGCGACATCGACGGCGTTAGCCACTCGAATCTCGACGGAATCTGCGTACCACGACAGCTTCACGTCCACCCCGCCGCCCGCACCATGACGGATTACGT
>DQHP01000120.1:0-11036 GCA_003524435.1 Microbacterium sp. | reverse complement strand
CCCGGCGGCATCGGATCAACCGTGACCCGCGGCTCAAGGCCCGCCTGCCTGACCTGGGCGAACAGCGCCTCCAGGTCGGAAAGCGTCGGCTGTGGCCCATCACCCTGGCGGTGCCGCAACTGCGTCAGCAGCATCCGCACATCAGAAAGCGCACCGCGCGCGGTCTGCGAAATCGTGCCGAGGGCGGCGGTCGCCGCATCCGGATCCGCTGCCGCCGCATAGCGTGCACCATCGGCCTGTGCGATCACCACCGCCAGCGAATGGGCAACCACATCGTGCATGTCACGGGCGATACGCACTCGTTCTTGTTCTTCCGCCGTCTGTTGCTCGGCTCGCGTCTGCGCTTCACGGATGCGGCGTGAGCGCAGCACCATGCGCCACAAAAAACCGCTGAGCCAGGCTGTTCCGAGAGCAAGAACTGCGGAGAAAATGACGAGGGCCAAAACGCTGAGCGAGCGGACCGAAAGCCCCACGCCCACACCGTTCACAAACGTCGTATAAACGCCGGCAATAATCGCGCCGACGCCCGCCGATGCAAGGCCGAACCACAGCGTCCGCGTGGAACCCCACGCGGCGGTGGCGTAAAGCACACCAAGGATTGCGAGGTTGACGGGCAACGGCGAGAGCCCCGCACTCATTTGAATGAGAGCTCCTACCCACGCCACTGCGAGCGCGAGCCCCGGCGCAAGTCGACCTATCGCGAGTGCACCGCACTGCACGACCGCGGCGGCGACAAGGGCGACGATGGCGAGCCATTCCGATGTCAGAGAGCTCAGGCCCCCCGGCGCGTAAAACACGAGAGACAGCGGCGTGAGCACCGCAAACAGCACGATCGCCCCGAGGATGTCGAGGACGAGCGCGCTACGAGACAGCGGACGGATCACTCTCTCACGCTACGCGAGGGCGCGTGCCGCTGCATCCGTCCGGAGATGTATCTCACGCACGGCAGATGATCTCGCCGTGCGGGATGAGGAACCATCCGTCTTCGGAGTCTGCCCAGCGCTTCCACGCATCGCTGATGCGCTGCAGATCGTCGCGGCTCGCCATGTCACTGTCAATGAGTTGGCGCGCGAGGGCAGATTCGATGATGCGATCCGCCCACATTCCTCCCCACCACTGGCGCTCCTCGGCGGTGGCATAACACCAGGTGGATGCTGTCGCCGTGACCTCTTCGAACCCCGCAGCGCGCGCCCAGGAGAGCAGTCTGCGACCAGCATCCGGTTCGCCGCCGTTCGCTTTCGCCGCCGCACGATAAAGCTGCAACCACTCGTCGAGCTCTGGCGCGAGCGGAAACCAGATGAAGCCGTCGTAATCAGCATCGCGGGCGGCGACAAGGCCGCCGGGCTTGGCGACGCGGCGCATTTCGCGCAGCGCCTGCACGGGGTCTGCGACGTGCTGCAGCACCTGGTGCGTATGGACGATGTCGAAAGTGTCGTCGGCGAAGCTCAGTGCATGCACGTCTTCGACCGCGAATTCGATGTTTTGCACGGCGATTTGGGCGGCGAGGCGCTGCGAGAGCGCGAGTTCGTCTTTGCCGATCTCTGTCGCGGTGACTTGGGCGACGTGCTGTGCGAAATCCACCGTGATCGTGCCGGGGCCCGCGCCAACGTCGAGCAGGTTCGCATCAGCCTTCAGGTGCGGGCGCAGATACTGCGCCGAGTTCTCGATCGTGCGGTTATTGTGCGAGCGCAGCACTGACTCATGATGCCCGTGGGTGTAGGTGGCCATTCGATCAGTTTCCCATCTGGGGTGCGGGGGGGGTACGTTCAGCCGAACTGGGCCACAATGCGACGAATCGCCTCACGGTCAGGTTTGCCCGATGCCAGCGTCTGAATCTCATCAACGATGATCAGCCGCACGGGACGAGCCGGTTTGCCGAGTTCGGCCGCCACGGCTTCCCTGGCGCTTTCGAGTTGCTCGGCTTCGCTTCGACGAAGCGCTTCGCCGCGCGGCGCGACAATGACGGATGCTTCGCCCCACCGCGCATCCTCAATACCGACAACCACGGCGGGCGCGAGTCCGGGAATGCCCCGCACAATGCGCTCGACACGGTCCAGAGAAATATTGATCCCACCGGAGACAATCACGTTGTCGGCCCTGCCGTGCACACGCACAGTACCGTCATCGACGATTCCGAGATCTCCGGTGCGATACCAGCGGATGCCGCTCTCATCGCGCACGAACGTGCGCTCCGTCAGGGCGGGATCATCGAGGTAGCCATCGGCCAGCATCGGGCCGGCAATCCACAGCTCGCCGTCAGCCGTGCGTACCTCGACGCCATCAAGAGGGATGCCGTCGTACACGCATCCGCCGCTGGTCTCGGACGAGCCGTACGTGCGCACCAGTTGTACCCCGAGTGCGGATGCGGCTTCGCGAAGGGGTTCGGGCAATGCCTGGCCACCGACAAGAATCGCGGTGTAGGCCTGAAGTGCTCCGCGCACTGTGGAATCACCAGCGGCCTCTACCAGGCTGCCAAGTTGTGCGGGAACCAGCGAGGTATACAGCTGCTCTGAAGACGTGCGCAGCATGGGCAATGTGGCCTCGGCGAATGCGCGCGGTGAGAATCCACCTTCGAGCGCGACCGGCTCGGTGCCAGCGAGGACTGAACGCACGAGCACCTGGAGTCCTGCGACATACCCACCCGGCAGCGCGAGCAGCCAGCGTCCGCTACCGATGCGAGCTGCGGTTGCTTCTGCGCTCGCACGCAGCGCCTCGGCGCTCAGGATCACGCGCTTCGGGATGCCGCTGGATCCCGAAGTCGCAATGACGACCGCCGTGCCCTCTGGGACATCTTGGGGCTCGTCGCCCAGCATCCCGAGCCCCAGGGCTGGTCCCCCGTCGAGCGCCCCGCGCACTGCCTCCATTTCGGCGTTCATGGGTGCCCGCCTCAAAAGTGGTACGGGAACGGCGCCCAGTTGGGCTCGCGCTTCTCCAGGAACGAATCGCGCCCTTCCACAGCCTCGTCTGTGCCATAGGCCAGACGGGTCGCCTCACCGGCGAAGACCTGCTGTCCGACCATCCCATCATCAACGGCGTTGAAGGCGAACTTCAGCATCCGGATCGCGGTGGGCGACTTCGTCAGCACTGTGCGCGCCATCGAGAGCGCTTCACGCTCAAGCTCCTCATGCGGCACAACTCGGTTCACCGCGCCCATTTCGTAGGCACGCTGGGCCGAGTACTCCTCGGCCAGGAAGAACACTTCGCGAGCGATCTTCTGCCCGGTCTGTCGTGCCATGTAGGCCGAGCCGTATCCGGCATCGAAGCTGCCGACGTCGGCATCAGTCTGCTTGAACCGGCCGTGCTCAGCCGACGCGATCGACAGGTCACAAACGACGTGCAGCGAGTGCCCGCCGCCAGCAGCCCAGCCGGGGATCACGGCGATGACAACCTTCGGCATGAAGCGAATCAGGCGCTGCACCTCGAGGATGTGCAAGCGGCCAGCGCGAGCCGGATCGGCGACGACGCTCTCGTCCTCGGAGTACTTGTACCCATCGCGTCCGCGGATACGCTGGTCTCCGCCCGAGCAGAACGCCCAGCCGCCGTCCTTCGCGCTCGGACCGTTTCCGGTGAGGAGCACCGCCCCGATCTTCGGATCCTGACGGGCGACGTCGAGCGCCCGGTACAACTCATCCACCGTGTGCGGGCGGAAAGCGTTTCGCACCTCCGGACGGTTGAACGCGATGCGGGCGACGCCGCCGTCGTGAGTGACGTGCGCGGTGATGTCGGTGTAGGCATCGGCACCGGGCGCGAGCACCCATTCGGCAGGATCGAAGAGCTCAGAGACCATGCTCACAGCCTATGCCTGGTGCGCCGCGCGTCGTGTCTTCAGCCACCCGTCGGTGATATCCCACGCCGGGAACAAGACAAGGCAGATTCCGGTGACGGCCGCGAGGATGCCGAATACGCCACCCTGTTCGGCAGATGCCTCTTGGCCTCGTGCGAAGCCTTCGCCACCGGCCCGTACGACGAAGTCCAAGAACTCCGGATTGACGAGCTCTCCCCGTCCCAGCAGCGTCAGCGCCCACGACGCGAACAGCACGGCCAAGACGGTGTTGATCACGGCGAAGAGCGTGGTCCAACGACCCCGAGCGTAGATCGCGATGGAGAGCAGGACCTCGACGACGATGAGCGCGAAGAGCACCGTGATCCATCCCGGCCACAGCGCAGGGTTGAGTATCGGGATGGGCTCGCCGCCGGTCGGGAAGAACCCGAGGAAACGATCCCAGAAGATCGCACCGATTCCGATGACAAGGAAGAACAACGACGCAATAAGGTCGGCTCGTCCCACTCCATCGACAGCAGGATCGGGCAGTTGGTCGACGTCCCAGCGCACTCCGGTGTCTGCGCCGGTGCGCTCCAGGACGAAGAAGACCAGCGTCGTCCAGAAGACAACGTGCACGGCAACGCTCAATGTGATGCCGATGGTCTGGCCGATGACCTCGCCCACGGATGCGCCTGCGAGAACCGCCGCCAGCGCGACGCCGAACGCGGCAATGGGCGGCACGATCCACAGCAGCAGCTTCAGCAGGCGCCACCACGTGAGGAAGTACTTCGGCCCGATCAGGTGCAGTGGGCGGTCGGCGTAGCCGGCCGCGAGAATCGCCGGGTCGCCGAGATCCGTGAGAACGCGGTGCTCAGCATCCGGTGAGGACTCCCCCTGCTCGACGCGCGCCTCGACGGCGTCGGCGATGGATGCTTCGAGCTCGACGCGCACATCGTTCTGCGTGTTCGGGGAAAGAGATTTTGTGACAGCGGCGATGTACCGCTCGGTGAGAGTTGCAGCCATGATCAGATCTCCTGCTCAGGTGAGTTGTCGGTGAGGGTCGCAATCGCTTCGGTGAGCGAGACCCATTCGGAAGTAAGTGTGTCGGCCAGCCGGATGCCGGCGTCTGAAGTGCGGTAGAACTTGCGAGGTCGAGCCTCATCGGTGTTCCACTCGCTCGTGAGGTACTCCTGTTTCTCGAGCCTGCGCAGGAGCGGATACAGCGTGTTCGCGTCGGTCGCGAACCCTCTCTTCTCCAGCTGCTCGAGCAGGCTGTAGCCGTAGCCCGGAGTACGCAGCAGCTGCAGACAGGCCAGCACGACGGTGCCGCGCCGCAGCTCCTGCAGGTGCGTGTCGAGTGTTTCGTTCATGTCGATCACATTACTGTGTGTCACACACCATTGTCAATGACACATTGATGGCGCCGTGCCGTGGCGGTACACCTGTCGGGTCAAATCAACGGATGTCTGTCGAAATCGGTTGTTTTCGACAGACATCCGTCCTTTTGGGCCGACGGGTGTGCCCAACAGTCGTCGGCGGTCGGATTCGGCACGGCGCGGACAGCGGACGCCCGCGCGGGGCATGATGGGGACATGAGGCCAGTTCTGCAGGACCTGCTCTCCACTGCCCGCGTGGTTGCCCTCCCGATGACGACGCGGTTTCGCGGGGTCACCACCAGAGAAGCACTGCTGTTCGAAGGCCCCGAAGGGTGGGCCGAGTTCTCGCCGTTCGTCGAATATGCGGATGCTGAGGCATCCGTCTGGCTCGCCGCGGCGATCGACTACGCCTTCAGTGCGCAGCCCGCGCCGCTGCGCGACCGGATTCCCGTCAATGCCACAGTTCCCGCAGTCGCGGCCGCCGACGTCGCCACAGTACTGGCCCGCTTTCCCGGATGCCGCACCGCCAAAGTCAAGGTCGCCGAAGCAGGGCAGCAATTGAGCGACGACGTTGACCGGGTTCGGGCCGTGCGCGATGCGCTCGGGCCAGAGGGTCGTATACGGGTCGACGCCAACGCCGCCTGGAACGTTGATGAAGCCGAGCGGGCGCTGCACGCCCTCGCCGAGTTTGACCTCGAGTACGCCGAGCAGCCGTGCGCCACAGTAGATGAGCTCGCCGAGCTGCGCGGACGCGTGAAGTACATGGGCATCCCCATCGCTGCGGACGAGAGCATCCGCAAAGCAGAAGACCCCCTCGCCGTAGCCCGGGCGGGAGCCGCCGACCTCATTGTCATCAAGGCGCAGCCGCTCGGCGGCATCCGGCGAGCGCTCGATATCGTCGCAGCAGCCGGGCTTCCGGCCGTTGTCTCCAGCGCCCTCGACACCGCGATTGGACTCAGCCAGGGCGCCGCCCTAGCTGCTGCACTTCCCCAGCTCGACTACGACTGCGGCTTGGGCACCGGAGCGCTGTTCGTCGAGAACGTGGTCGATCTGTCACCTGCTGACGGTGCGATCCAGGTCCGCCGCGTGGTGCCTGATTCTGCGCGACTCGAGCGGCTCACGGCATCCGCTGATCGTCGCGACTGGTGGCTCGACCGCCTGCGTCGCAGCTATGCGCTGCTCGCGGCATCCACCAACTGACACGAGAAACGTCCTACAGCATCAGAAACATCGCGAAAGCACCTGTCTCATGCAGAAGGACGTTTCTCGCCGACGGGCGGCACGGCGGGCGCGAGGATCAGCTCGACGACCCGAGCAAGCGCCTCTGCGCCGACGCGGTGCAACTGCTCGCCGTCGTAGCCCGCAATCACTCCACGAGCCATGCATCCTTCCCACTGCACGGTCAGAATCTGGGCCGCGGCAGGAACCTGCACCCGCAGCGCGAAGAGCCCCGAGTCAACGATGCCCTGAATGATGCCCTCGATACTGCTCACCAGTGCACTCTCCTGAGCGAGATACGCCGCCGCGAATGTTGCATCGCGCAGCGCATGTATGCGGATCTCGCTCATCAGGAGGACGCTCAGCCGATCATCCTCGCCCGAGTCCATGACACGCTGCACGAGCTCGGCCGGATCGGCATCGGCCGACAGAGTTCCTGACTTCACGAACTCATCGATGCGCGCACGCACTGTGGTGATTCGCTGCTCGGCGACAGCGGCAGCCAACTGCAGGAACAGCTCATCCTTGGAATCGAAGTTGGAGTAAAAGGCCCCCCGCGTGAACCCCGCACGCTCGCAAATAGCCTCGACACTCGCGCCCTCCAGGCCGACTTCAGCGAACACCTGGGCGGCGGCATCCAACAGTCGCGCGCGGGTGTTTTCGCGTCGTCTGGTCACGGGGATCGTCATGGTCTCACTCTCACATCCGGCGCACAGTTTCGCACGCGCAACTCACCATAGGATACATGTGTGTATCGGATACATTCCTGTATCCAACCCCAGCCACACTCGGAGGATCCCCTGTGTCCACACTCCTGTCGTCGCTCGGACGCTGGTCATTTCGCCACCCTTGGCGCGTTCTCGTCGCGTGGCTGATCATCCTTGCTGCGGCCGGTGGCGGCGCGCTCACCCTCAACCAGGGCACGGACAACTCGTTCTCGATCCCCGGTACCGAGTCGCAGGACGGCCTCGAGCAGCTCTCGCGATCCTTCCCCCAGGTCAGCGGCACGAATGCGCAGTTCATCGTCGTCGCCGCCGATGGCGACAAGATTACCGATGACGATTACCGCGAACCGATTGAGGATGCTGTCGACGAACTCGCCGACCTCGATGATGTCCTGGCGGTCACCTCTCCCTACGACGAGATGATCGAGGGAATGATCAATGACGGCAAGACCGCGGCCATCGTGCAGTTGCAATTCGACGGCCAGGCCACCGATGTCTCCGAGGAAACGAAAGACAGCCTCACCGCGGCGGTAGATCAGCTCGGAGCTGAGCTTCCCGCCGACTCGCAAACCAAACTCGGCGGCGACCTCTTCGCGATTTCCATCCCTGGGGTCACGCTTACCGAGGCAGTCGGGCTCATCATCGCCCTGCTCGTCCTCGTCGTCACATTCCGCTCCTTCGTCATCGCCGGGCTCCCCCTGCTCACAGCAATGCTGGGCGTCGGCATCTCAATGGCGGGTATTTTCGCGGCCACTGCCTTCGCGAGTGTTTCCTCGACGACGCCGCTGCTCGCGCTGATGCTCGGCCTCGCCGTCGGCATCGACTATGCGCTGTTCATCATGGCCAGACACCAAGATCAAGTACGAGACGGCGTCGCCCCGGAAGAGTCCGCTGCGCGCGCTGTGGGAACCGCAGGATCGGCTGTCGTCTTCGCCGGTATTACGGTGCTCATTGCTTTGATCGGCCTCGGCTTCGCCGGTATTCCGTTCTTGACGACTATGGGTATCGCAGCGTCCGTCGCTGTCGCCTTCGCCGTCTTGATCGCAGTGACCCTCACCCCGGCCGTTCTCGGCTTCTTGAAGGGCCGCATCGTCGGGCGTCCGAAGAAGGTGCGCGAACCGAAGAAGGGCCGAGGCCCAAGTCGTGGATTCAGCGACCGCTGGGTCGGCGGTGTGACGAAGCATCCGGTGCTCACCTCACTCGCTGTCATCATCGGCCTCGGTGTTGTCGCTGTCCCGGCGCTGAGCCTCAATCTCGCCCTCCCGAACGCCGGCGTGCTCGCACCCGACGACGAAGCTCGGCAGAGCTATGACCTGGTCGCCGATGAGTTCGGCCCGGGATTCAACGGCCCGCTCGTCCTGACCGGAACGATTGTCACCTCGACCGATCCGCTGGTCCTGATGGAAGACCTCGGGGATGCTGTCGCCGAACTCGACGGTGTCAAAGAAGTCGCTCTCGCCACACCGAATGAGACGGCCGACACTGGCATTGTGCAGGTGATTCCGACGACCGCGCCGGATGACCCCGCAACGAGCGACCTCGTGCGCGAACTCCGCTCTCACCACGACGAATGGCTCGACGAATTCGGCATCGACGTCAAGGTGACTGGCTTCACCGCGGTCGCGATTGACATCTCCGATCAGCTCGGAGGCGCATTGCTACCCTTCGGCATCTTCGTGATCGGGCTCTCGTTGATCCTGCTGACGATCGTGTTCCGCTCGCTCTGGGTGCCCATCACCGCAGCTCTGGGGTACCTGTTGTCGATCATCGCGGCGTTCGGCATCGTGGGTGCAGTGTTCGAGTGGGGCTGGCTCGCTGACGTCCTGCATGTTGCGAAGGTCGGCCCGATCATCAGCTTCATGCCGATCATCCTCATGGGCGTGCTGTTCGGCCTCGCGATGGACTATCAGGTGTTCCTCGTCTCACGGATGCGCGAAGACTTCGTGCATGACGCCGCCTCGAAGTCACCGAACCGCGCGGAACGTCGCGCCGCGGCACTGCGTGCGGTGCGCAGCGGCTTCACCGGCTCAGCGAAGGTCGTCACGGCTGCAGGTTTGATCATGTTCGCCGTGTTCGTGGCGTTTGTGCCAGAGGGCGACTCTTCCCTCAAGCCCATTGCCCTGGGACTTGCCGCCGGCATCGCGATCGACGCGTTCCTTGTGCGCATGACGCTGATTCCCGCACTCATGGCGATCCTCGGCGAGCGCGCCTGGGAGATCCCGCGTTGGCTAGAGAAGATCCTGCCGAGCGTTGACATCGAGGGCGAAGCTGTCGAGCGCGAGCGTCTTTTGGAGGCCTGGCCGGGTGATGGCTCGATTATCGCCGCAGACGACCTCGTGCTCAGCGCGGATGCTCCGGTTCTTGACGCCGTCTCGTTGCGGGTTGCTCCCGGTTCAGCGCTCGTTGCGACCGGTCGCGATTCACGGGCGCGCCGGGCGCTCGCCCTGGCGATCGCGGGACGTTTGACACCGGATGCCGGAAAACTCCGCGTCACCGGACATCTTCTGCCCGGACGCGCTGCGTGGGTGCGCGGCCATGTCGGGGTGGTACTGGTCGATGATGCGGATGCTGCGCTCACCGACCTTCGTGAAGCTCTGCGCGGCAGCTCCACGCTGGTGGTCATCGACGGGATCGACCGCTTCACCGGCGGCCAGCGCGACCAGGCGACGGCAATGCTGCAGGATGCGGCATCTTCGCGTTCGCTGTCGGTGTTTGCCACAGCATCCGACGCGAGCCTTGCCCGCATCATTCTCGCGGAGGCCGCCTGGCCCGCCGCCCACACACTGGATTTGTCGGCCGCCGCTCCTGCGGCGCCGACAACACACCGCAACGACACCGAGGTGACCGCATGACCCTCTTCATCGAACGGGCTCGCTCCCGTCGCCCCATCACTTGGCTGACGTTGATCGGCGTGCTGCTTTTACCGGCCCTCGTCGGCGGCGTCCTGGTCGCGGCTCTTCAAGATCCGACCGAACGCCTGGACTCGATGACCGCTGCCATCGTGAACCTCGATGAGCCAGTCACGATCGATGACCAGTACACGCCCCTCGGGCGTCAGCTCGCCTCCGGCCTTGTCGACGGTTCGGACGAGATGGATTCTAACCTCTCGTGGGTGATCTCCAACGAAGACGACGCGGCAGAAGGCCTCGCCGACGGTAAGTACCAGGCGGTCATCACCATCCCCGCGGAGTTCTCCGCAGCCGCGACGTCTTCCGGTCAGGCGATCTCCGATGGCGGAGGCAAGGCGGAACAAGCCACCATCGAAGTCACCACCCCCGATGACGGCCTCGTCGCCGATGATCTCATCACCGGGCAGATTGCTACGGTCGCGGCATCCACGATGGGCACGATGCTGTCCGAGGCAACCATGGAGAACGTGCTCGTCGGGTTCACGACGATCGGCGACCAGATCGGCGAAGCCGCAGATGGTGCGCACGAACTGGCAGACGGTACGCGCACAGCCGCAGACGGCGCCGCGGAACTACCGGATGGTGCCACGAAGCTGGCTGACGGCGCATCTGCGCTCGGGTCTGGGGCGTCAGATCTCGCCGTCGGGCTCGGGACGATCGCGACGAACACGCGCGATGCGGCCACGGGTGCGAGTGAACTCGGGAGCGGGCTGACGAACGGCGCGGCAGGACTCGAGCAAAGCGGCCTCGTTCCGGATCAGCTATTCACCGCGGCCAATGGTGCGAAGGATGCCACGGCGGGGGTTTCCTCGGGAGTCGCTGGCGTGGATGCGCAGCTGAAGGGACTTCTGGCTCGCTGCCAAGCGCTGGGGGATGCCGATTTCTGCAAAGATCTCGGCATTGCTTCTGGTACCGCGACCGCCCTCGTCACGCCGTCCGGCCAAGCCGCCCAAGCGGCCGCGGGCACTGCAACAGGCCTCACCGCCTTTGACGCCGAAGCAACGAAGAGCGTCGCGTCGCAGCTGCGCAGCGCGGGAACCGGAGC
>DQHP01000137.1 GCA_003524435.1 Microbacterium sp. | reverse complement strand
CGACGCTGCTGCGCCTGATCGCGGGGGCGCTCAGGCCGACGTCTGGTTCCGTACTGACCACCGCTGAGGTGGCGTACCTGCCTCAGCAGCTCACGCTCGACGTCGAACGCCGCGTCGCTGAGCTTCTCGGCGTCGCCGCGGCGCTCGACGCGGTGCGCGCCATCACAACCGGCGATGTTGACCCTGCGCATTTCGATGCAGTCGGCGACGATTGGGACATTGAGGCTCGCGCCGAGGCATCCCTCGCCGAAGCAGGACTCGATCCGTCGTTCCTCGACCGTACCGTCGGTGAATTGTCGGGTGGCGAGTCCGTGCTCGTCGCCATCGCCGGCATCCGTCTCCAACGTGCGCCGATCACACTTCTCGACGAACCCACGAACAATCTCGATCGCGACGCGCGCGCGAAACTTGCGGACATGGTGCGGTCGTGGAAGGGCACGCTCATCGTCGTCAGTCACGATGTATCGCTTCTCGAGCTGATGGATGACATCGCCGAGCTCTACGCGCACGACCTGACGGTCTTCGGCGGACCATATTCCGAATGGCGCGCCTGGCTGGATGCTGAGCAGGATGCCGCGAAGCGGGACGAACGCGATGCGAAGCAGTCTCTGAAGAAGGAGAAGCGTCAGCGGATCGAAGCAGAGACGAAGCTCGCCGGGCGCGCGCGCATGGCGAACAAGGCATTCGTCGAGAAGCGCGTGCCCAAGATCGTCGCGAACGGGCGGAAGATGGCGGCTCAGGTGTCGGCAGGGAAACTGCGCACCGAGGTCGCGGAGAAGGAGAACACCGCCCGAGGCGCCCTCGATGAGGCAGGTCGGCGCGTTCGGGGGGACGCAACGATGAAGATTGAGTTGCCGGATCCAGACGTCTCCACGTCCCGCCGCATCGCCACGATCGGCGATGCGCAGCGGTCCTGGGTGATCCAAGGACCCGAGCGCGTGGCGTTGATCGGACGCAACGGGGCCGGAAAGACCACGTTGCTGCAGAAATTGGTGGCCTCCGCCCCGCATAACTCCGGAGATTTTTCCGGGATCCGCGCCGTTTCGGTCGAAAATCCGCCACAACCGCAGATTCTCCGGAGTTATGCGGCGGAAGCGGCGACGACAGCAGCAGCAGCGGAAGCGGCAGCGCCGACGGCAGCGCCGACGGCGGCAGCGGACACAAGGGAGGAAAAAGCGCCGACGCCGGCGGAAGCAATGGCGCACACCGACCGCGTCGGATACCTGCCGCAGCGAATCGACGGCCTGGACGAATCGCGTTCTGTGATCGAGAACGTCGCCGAGGCTGCACCATCGATCCCGGAGAAGGAGCTGCGCAACAGGCTTGCTCGTTTTCTCATCCGCGGCGGGACAACCGATCGCCCTGTCAGTGCCCTCTCGGGTGGCGAGCGCTTTCGCGTCGCTCTGGCGAAGCTGCTGCTTGCTGACCCCGCGCCACACCTCGTAGTACTGGATGAGCCGACGAACAACCTCGACCTAGACACTGTCGATCAACTCGTCGACGCATTGCGCGCGTACCGCGGCGCCGTGCTCGTCGTCAGCCACGACGACGCGTTCCTGAACCGGATCGATCTGGATCTCACGCTGGAGATCGCCGCTGACGGGATGCTCCAGCAGCGCGACAGTTCGTGATCGGGAGCGGCAGCGTCGGCCTAGCCTTTCCTCTGGGAGGGACGCACTCTGTGGACGCTGCGTCGCACGCAGCTGACCTCGTCCCGGCTACGGGCGTGGCTCGACGCAGCACACACGACGCTGGAGCCTCTGCGGACTACTGTTTGGCGCGGCTGCTGCGCATCGCCTTCGTCTGCGCGAGCGAAGCGTCAGCGGCGAGCGCGGCATACTGCTCCGAATCTCGTGGAACCAGTCCGACGCGTCCCTGCGCATCGTGGTGCGTGCCCCAGCCGTAGCGTTTGCCGAGCGGCGAGGAGCGCAGGCATGGCTGCCCCCTCGAGAAGAACTCCGCGCGAGCGGCGGCATCATCCGAATCGATCCCCTTACGCAGCGCGTGCGTCTCGAAGAGGATGTCGTCAGACGTGAGTTCATAGGGTCGCTCGGAGATCAACCGATAGTGCAGCGCGGCGATCGATAGGTTCTCAGCGATCGGCGGCTCAACGCCATGATCGATCGGGCAGTCCTCTGACACCGCGATAAAGGTGTCTTGATAGTTCGTCGTGTGCTCAGCCATGACACCACCATCTACCAGCGCTTCGACGTTGTCGAGAGCTCGGAGCAGATCAGAGGTGCTGCAGCCAGGAGTGAGCAGGCAACGTTCGCTGTAGCGCCGTGCGAATCCAACCACGACGACGCTCATCCAGGAACGGAAGCGTTGCAACGAAGTCGGCCTCGTCTTTGGACCGTTGACCCTTTGCCTTATAGAGCAACTGAATCTCTGGCTGAAGGTAGCGAATGCCATCCTGCTCCCACAGAGCTTCGGCCATCGGCATCCGAATCTCCTCATCGCGCTTATAGGCCCATTCCACGCTCGTACCAGGACTCAGGAGGATGTCGTACTCCCACCGCTGCGCGGCATCCGGCCTCGTCCAGACCTGTCCGCTGCCTTCCAACAAGACCTCGTCGGCATGAGCATCCGGCCGGTCATTCGGGAGCATCGGTTTCAGCGCGCCAGAGGATGCCGACCAGATGTCGAGACGCCCGGCAAGGTGACGGCGCAGCAGCGAAAACTCGCCACGAAGCACCGACGGATCAAGATCTTCGTGGTGGCGACTCACCCCGGTGAACGCTTCCAGCGCCCACCCACCGGCGATCCACCAGGTCCCGGAATAGCCCACGAACAGCGTTGCCGCATCTGCCGGGGTGCGCGGAGCCCAGGCTCCATAGAGCTTTTCGAATTCGGTATCTTCCACGATCAACGAGGCTATCGCTCCCCAATGTCGGCGGCAGGTACGAAGATGGATGGGTGGGTGATGTGCTCGAGCGCTTTACTCCGGCCACACAGGACTGGTTCCGGGGTGCCTTCGCCGCGCCCACCAACGCACAAGCGGGCGCGTGGGAGGCGATCTCTGCGGGCAAACATGCACTCGTGGTGGCTCCGACCGGTTCTGGCAAGACGCTGTCGGCGTTTCTCTGGGCAATCGACAGCGTGTTCCGCGAGAAGGCGGCCGCCCCTTCGGCAAGCTCAATGGCCGATGCCGCGGGCACCCGCATCCTCTATATCTCGCCGCTGAAAGCACTCGGCGTCGATGTCGAGCGCAACCTGCGCTCTCCTCTGGTCGGAATCGGTCAGTCTGCGCGTCGACTCGGCATCTCCGCACCAGGTGTGACGGTGGGCGTGCGCTCGGGAGACACGACCTCAAGCGATCGTCGCAAACTTGTCTCAAAGCCTCCCGACATCCTCATTACGACACCCGAGTCGCTCTATCTGATGCTCACCAGCCGTGCGGGCGAGACGCTGCGAGGCGTGCACACCGTCATCATCGACGAAGTACATGCTGTCGCGGCAACGAAGCGTGGTGCACATCTTGCGCTGAGCCTGGAGCGTCTGGATGCTTTGCGTCGTGCGGCGGGGCGGGATGCGGCGGCCCAGCGAATCGGACTCTCCGCCACTGTGCGTCCGATCGACGAAGTCGCACGGTTCCTGGGCGGATCGGCGCCCGTCGAGATCGTCGCGCCGCGGGCATCAAAGACTTTTGAGCTGAACGTCGTCGTGCCGATGGATGACATGACGAACCCACCTCCGCCGCCGGGTGTGCCGTCGACGGATGAGGCGGATGCGGAGTACACCGAGGTCACCGGATCCGTGTGGCCGCACGTAGAAGAAGCCATTGTCGACCGCATTCTGCAAAACAACTCGACGATCGTCTTCTCGAACTCCCGCCGCCTCGCCGAACGGCTCACCGGGAGGCTCAACGAGATCTACTCGGAGCGGATCGGAGTTTCCCTTCCCGACCCCTCAGGGCCTCCGGCCGCCATGATGGCTCAGGCCGGCTCTACTTCTGGAGCCGATCCGGTGCTCGCTAAGGCACACCACGGCTCGGTATCCAAAGAACAACGAGCGCTCGTCGAAGAAGAACTGAAGTCGGGCGTCCTGCGCTGCGTGGTCGCGACCAGCAGCCTTGAACTCGGCATCGATATGGGAGCGGTCGATCTCGTCATTCAGGTCGAGGCACCGCCGTCTGCAGCATCCGGCCTGCAACGCGTCGGACGAGCAGGCCACCAGGTGGGCGAGATCAGCCGTGCCGCGCTCTTCCCTAAACACCGCGGCGATGTGCTGCACACCGCGATCGTCACCGAACGGATGCTGGCAGGCAAGATCGAGGCGATCGCGGTGCCGCGCAATCCGCTCGATATCCTCGCCCAGCAGACGGTCGCCGCGTGCGCGCTCGCACCGATCAGCGTCGAGGAGTGGTTCGAAACAGTCAGACGCTCCGCACCGTTCCAGTCGTTGCCGCGCTCGGCGTTCGAGGCGACGCTTGATCTGCTCGCTGGGCGCTTCCCCTCCGACGAGTTTGCTGAACTCCGACCGCGGCTGGTGTGGGATCGGGATGCCGGCACTCTCACCGGTCGCCCCGGGGCACAGCGCATTGCGGTGACGAGTGGCGGCACGATTCCCGACCGCGGACTCTTCGGAGTCTTCGTCGCCGGAGAAGGAGCGGGGCGACGCGTCGGCGAACTCGATGAAGAGATGGTCTACGAATCTCGCGTCGGCGACGTCTTCACGTTGGGGACGACAAGTTGGCGCATCGCCGAAATCACCCACGACCGCGTCAACGTCATCCCCGCCTACGGCCAGCCGGGGAAGGTGCCGTTCTGGCACGGCGACGGCATCGGCAGACCGTACGAACTCGGTGAAGCACTCGGTAAGTTTTCGCGCGAAGTGGATGCCGCAGCCCCAGAGAAGGCCGCACAGCGACTGGCTGAGGCAGGGCTCGACGAGCAGGCCAGGGCGAATCTGCTGGCGCATCTGAAAGAGCAGCGCGAAGCCACCGGTACCCTCCCCACTGATCGAAACCTGACCGTGGAGCGCGGCCGTGACGAGGTCGGCGACTGGCGCGTTATCTTGCATTCCCCTTACGGCCTGAAAGTGCACGCGCCCTGGGCACTTGCAATCAACGCACGTGTCCGCGAGCGCCTCGGCGTCGACGGGTCGGCAGTGGCGAGCGATGACGGCATCATCGTCCGAATTCCGGATGCTGATGCCGAACCACCCGGAGCCGAACTGTTCGTCTTCGACGCTGATGAGATGGAACTCCTGGTCACCGAAGAGGTGGGCGGGTCCGCGCTGTTCGCCTCACGATTCCGCGAGTGTGCCGCACGCGCACTGCTGATGCCGCGGATGAATCCGAATAAGCGCACGCCGCTGTGGCAGCAACGACAGCGCTCTGCTCAGCTATTGGAGGTCGCGCGGCGCCACCCGACTTTTCCGGTGATCCTCGAGACGCTCCGAGAAGTGCTGCAAGATGTCTACGATCTACCGTCGCTGCGACGCCTGACGACGGCGATCGCCGAGCGCAAGGTGCGACTCGTAGAAACAGAGCCCTCGCAGCCATCTCCGTACGCACGCGACTTGCTCTTCGGCTACGTCGGCGCCTTCATGTACGAGGGGGATTCACCTCTCGCTGAACGCCGAGCCGCGGCGCTGTCGGTCGATCCAGCGCTCCTCAGCGAACTGCTCGGCACGGTCGAGATGCGGGAGCTTCTCGACCCGAATGTCATCGCGCAGTTCGAGCGTGAAGCGCAGCGGCTCGACCCCGAGCGTCACGCGCACGGAGTGGAAGGCGTCGCCGACCTGCTGCGTACCCTCGGCCCGCTCGATGCCACCGAAGTTGCCGCCCGCCTGGAACGAGAAGACGACGCTTCCGCCCAAACCCACCTCGATACCCTCATCTCCACCCGACGCGCCATCCCCGTCACTATCGCCGGAATCTCCCGCGTCGCGGCAATCGAAGACGCCGGACGCCTGCGCGATGGACTTGGCGTGGCCCTTCCCACCGGCATCCCTGTCGCCTTCCTCGAACCCGTCGCAGATCCGCTCGGCGACCTCGTTTCCCGTCACGCTCGCACGCACGGGCCGTTCACCACTGACGCGGTCGCCACGAGATTCGGCATCGGCGCGGCCGTCGCACGACATACGCTGCAGCGTTTGGAGCATTCCGGACGAGTGACAAGCGGGTACTTCCTGCCTGACGCCGCCGGCACTGGGTCAGAGAACGAGTGGTGCGACACCGAGGTGCTGCGCCGGTTGCGCATGCGCTCGCTCGCCGCGATTCGCGGCAGCGTTGAACCGGTCACACCCGAGGCATACGCACGGTTCCTGCCCGCGTGGCAGCACCTTGACCGTCCGCTCGAAGGCCTCGACGGAGTGCTGTCGGTGATCGAGCAGTTTGCCGGAGTCCCCATCCCGGCCAGCGCATGGGAATCTCTTGTACTGCCGTCCCGCGTCCGCGACTACACGCCCGCACTCCTCGATGAGCTGACCACAAACGGTGAAGTGCTCTGGTCCGGTCACGGCACCCTGCCCGGTCGCGACGGATGGGTCTCGCTGCACCCGGCCGATATTGCGCCTTTCACGCTCCCCGAACCCGACGATGACCTCGCTCCTGACTCACTCGAAACCCAGCTTCTGGCATCTCTGGGAGCCGGTGGTGCGTACTTCGCCGCCCAGCTGCGCGAGATGACGGGGGCGATCAATGAACAATCGGTACTTGAGTCGCTCTGGACGCTGACCTGGTCTGGTCGCGTCACCAACGACACGTTCGCTCCGGTGCGACAGTTGCTCGCGGGAGGCTCGCAGGCACACAAGTCTGTGCGGCGGGCACCGCGTACCCGCACTTTCCGCGGCGTCTCATTCACGGGGCAGCCCGCGAGACCGACGTTCACCGGCGGCCGCTGGTCAGCATTGCCTCAGGCAGAAACGGATGCTGCACGGCGAGCAACCGTCACCGCAGGCCTGTTACTTGATCGCTACGGCGTCGTCACTCGGGGCGCTGTCCAGGCCGAAGGTGTGCCTGGGGGCTTTGCTCAGACATATCGAGTGCTCGCCGGCTTTGAAGAAGCAGGGCACTGCCGTCGTGGTTATGTGATCGAGAAACTCGGAGCCGCTCAGTTCGCAGCGTCCGCGACCGTCGATCGACTTCGCACCTTTGCCGCACTCGTTGACCCGGCTCCGCTGAAGTCGGTTACCCTCGCTGCCACTGACCCCGCGAATCCCTACGGGGCAGCCCTGGCCTGGCCGAAGCGTGAGGGCGTCTCGCACCGCCCCGGGCGAAAGGCCGGCGGGCTGGTCGTCCTCGTCGATGGCGCGCTCGTGCTGTACCTCGAAAGGGGTGGGCGCACTGTACTCGCGTTCGATGATGATCCGAAAGTGCTGCGTGCCGCAGCATCCGACCTCGTGGCGACATCTCGCGCACGCCGCCTGGACACCTTGACCGTGGAAAAGATCAACGGCGAGGCGATCTACGCCACCGACTTTGCGCGCGCTCTGCAGGAGGCGGGCTTCGTCGCCACGCCACGCGGGTTCACGCTCCGCAAGGCGCTGTGATGCTCTCCACCCTCACACACGCTTTCGAAGTCGCGTGGTCTCGGCGAATCGACGAGGATCGTCGGCTCGTCGGTATCGTGGACGAGCACCATGTCACTATTTTGCAGGCGAGGTACCACTATTGATCCGCGAATTCTTCACCGGCGTGCGCATTCTCGGGCGAGGCTTCGGAATATGGCGTACGCATCCTCGCCTGCTGGCGCTCGGGCTCATTCCCGCCGTAATCGCGTTCGTCGTGCTGGTGGCCGCGCTCGTGCCGTTAGGGCTCTCGCTGGGCGCCCTCACCGACGGGATGACACCGTTTGCC
Organism: Microbacterium sp.; assembly: GCA_003524435.1. Taxonomy (GTDB): domain Bacteria; phylum Actinomycetota; class Actinomycetes; order Actinomycetales; family Microbacteriaceae; genus Microbacterium. The sequence goes on along the minus strand of DQHP01000137.1, from coordinate 1,817 downwards.
GACGGTTGGGTTAGCCCGTGGCGAGAGTTGCTGCGCGTCGGGGTGGGCATTGTGATCTTTATCGCTGCTCTTGCTCTCGCCGGGGCTGTGTTCACCGCACTTACTCTGACGATCGGCGATCCCTTCTATCAGCGCATCTGGCAAGGCGTCGAGCGTTCATTGGGAGGCCCGGAGCCGACGGGCACGACCGGGTTCTGGACCATCTTCGGTGAAGGCATCCGCATGGTCGTGCTCGGCATTCTCATTGCCCTGCTCACGCTCGCGGTCGGCTTCATCCCTCTCGTGGGCGGAGTGCTTGCGACGATCACGAGCGTGCTGCTGTCTGGACGCCTCCTTGCTCGAGAGCTCACTGCGCGCGCGTTTGATGCCCGCGGGTTCACCACGTACTCGCGGTCAGAACTCCTCGGCGCCGGTCGGGCCCGTGTCATCGGGTTCGGCGTTGCCACGCAGCTGTGCTTCCTGGTCCCACTCGGAGCGATCGTCGCTATGCCTGCGGCCGTCGCGGGATCCACGATCCTCGCGCGCGGTCTCAGCGATCGCGCTGCGGGTGCTCCCGCCATGTCAGCGTCAGCAACCCCAGGGATGTCACCACCACCGCCACCCGCACCGCCTGCCCATGCCTGAGGGCGACACCGTTTTTCGCACCGCGCGGCGGCTCAATGATGCACTTGGGGGACACGAGATCACCCGGTTCGATCTACGCGTTCCTGCTTTCGCGACCGCGAATCTCACCGGTGTGACAGCGCACGGATGCGTGGCGCGAGGCAAGCACCTGTTGCTGCGCCTCGGAGAGATGACGTTGCATTCGCATCTGCGCATGGACGGATCCTGGCACCTGTATCGTCCGGGTGAGAAATGGCGGCATCCGGCGTTCAGAGTGCGCGCGGTCGTCGGCACCGCTGAGCGTGTGGCCGTCGGTGTCGACATCGCCGAGGTCGAACTCGTGCCGACACGAAACGAAGAACAATTGATCGCGCACCTCGGCCCTGATCCGCTGGCCGAGGATTGGGATGCTGCCGAAGCGGCCCGGCGCGTGGGCGCTGATGCGCGCAGCATCCATGTCGCACTCCTCGACCAGCGCAACGTCGCTGGTTTCGGTAACGAGTACGCCGCAGAGCTACTGTTTCTACGCGGCATTTTGCCCACAACGCCCGCCGCCGAGGTCGATACGGCCGCTCTCTTGACGCTCGGTGCGCGCACGATTCGCGCCAACCTCGACCGCCCGGATCGCACGTTCACCGGCGTGAACCGGCGCGGCCAAACGACCTGGGTGTACGGACGCGCGAACCGCCCCTGCCGGCGCTGCGGAACTGTTATCAAAAGTGGAGAACAGGGCGCAGACCCCACTCGTGAACGCGTGACATTTTGGTGTCCGTCGTGTCAGAAATGATTCACATCCCCTTTTGGGAATGAATCACGCCCATCCGTGGTTGTTGATATATCCGGGAGTCTCCGGACACGGGAGGAATCGTGGGAAAGAATTACATCGACATCGAAGACGACCAGGGCCGCGCGCTGCGTTACCGCAAGCACGTCAACGGCCGTGGATTGATCGCGCACGGCGCGAAGGTACACCCGAAGGCCGTTATCGAAGCCGGTGCGTATGTCGAACCTGGGGCGCGTGTTGGCGCAGGAGCCCGGGTGATTCGCGGCGCATGGGTCGAACCTGATGCCGTGATCGGCGAGAACGCATATATTGACGCGCACGCCCACATCGGCCAGGGTGCCGCTGTCGGAGACGGCGCACACATCGGCGTCCGCACGGAGGTCGGCGCCGGTGCGCTCATCGCACGCGACGCACGTATCGGCGATGACGA
>DQHP01000011.1 GCA_003524435.1 Microbacterium sp. | reverse complement strand
CTGCGACGACGCCGCGCACGCTGGCGCCGCTGGCATCCAGGCGTGGGCTGAACAGGCCGAGTCCGAACTCACCGGGTGAACTGGCGACGAGGCCGCCCGCAACGCCTGACTTTGCCGGAAGACCCGCGCGCAGAAGCCATTCGCCGGCGTAGTCGTACATTCCGCAGGTGGCCATAATCGTCATGACGTGCTGGCAGGTCTCCGCACTCGTCACACGTTGCCCGGTGACAGGGTTGACGCCACCATTTGCGAGGGTGGCACCCATAACTGCGATGTCACGCGCGGTGACAAGCACTGAGCACTGGCGGAAGTACGTGTCGAGCGTGTCTGACACGGATGCGCGCAGAGAACCCGCGCTACGCATGAGGTAGGCGAGGGCGCGATTGCGATCGCCAGATTCTTGCTCAGAGGAAAACACCGCCTCATCGACGCGCAGATCGCGTCCAGCGAAAGCGCTGAGGCGGCTGAGGATGCGAGCAAAACGTTCGTCGGTGGAATCACCCTTCACGAGCGAAGTCGTAACGATCGCGCCAGCATTGACCATCGGGTTCGGCGGACGCCCGGTGCCCGCCTCAAGCTTGACGGAGTTGAACGCCTCGCCGCTGGGCTCGGCGCCGACGCGTGCGTGCACGGCATCAAGTCCGCGATCATCCAGGGCGAGTGAGTACACGAAAGGCTTCGATGCGGACTGGATCGTGAAATCCACCCCGGTGTCACCGCTCTCATACACATGGCCGTTGAGTCCGCACAGAGCGATGCCGAAGAGCTCGGGGTCGGCTTCTGCCAGTTGAGGAATGTAATCGGCGACGGCTCCGCGTTTGTCAGAGACAAGACGATCATGCACGACATCGAGAAACGAGGTGACGATGTCAGAGAGCTTCTCGGGGGCAGCCATGGGCCCCATGCTACGGGCGGTGAGCATTAGGCTGACTGATATGGCTCTGTTCTCCCGCCGAAAGAAGACCGACGATACTGCTGCGCAGTCGCAAGTGCCCGACGAGGCTGAATCTGCGCCGGAGCCGGAAATCCCCGATGCTCCCGCAGAATCTGTGCCGCAGATCGGCATCTCAGTGCAGGCTTTCCGTGGCGTCGGCGCAGTTGCTGGTCCCGAAATAACGCTGCCCGATCCCGATGCGCCCACGCCTGAGCGTGCGGCGGCTGCGCCCAATGCTCCGCAGACGCCGGCCGCACCAGCCGCGCCAGCTGCTCCGGTGAAGCGTGTGCTGCCACTGGCATCCGCTCTACCGCCGGAGCAAACCGAGTCGGTTCCCGGGATGAAAGACAACGTTCTTTTGCGCACCGCCCTCGCAGAACTCGAAGAGGGGGCGACTAACGAGCAGCTCATCGGTGTGCTCCGGCAGATGCTGCAGGGCCACCTCTACCTGCGTGTGCACGGTGATGCGCGCACACAGATCGCTGAGGGAAAGCCCTTGTCTGTCGCGGTTGTCCGTGACGGTGAGCGTGCTTTCATGCTCGCGTTCAGCTCGGCAATTGCGGTGCGCGATTCTGTGCAGCGTGAGACCGAGCCGACGGCAACCTCCGCCGTGGCGCAGCCGGTCACGGCCGTGCTGCAGCAAGTGGTCTCCGGAAAGTTCAGTGGACTCATTATCGACAACGCATCTGGTGTGCATCGTGCGGTATTCCCCGTTGAGGTTCTGGAGCGTGCTGTCCAGCAGGCTGATGCCGCTATGACGATCAAGGCGTTGCTGGCGGGGCCGCGTGAGCAGGACACAGCACAGAAGGTCGGTAACGCACTCGGCAAGACCAATGTCTGGGTTGCCGTCAACGACGGCACCAGCGGCGCCCCGGTCGGTATCGCCGAAGCGCGCACGGCTGACGGCAAACGGTTCTTGCAGGTGTTCTCGCATCCGCTGGAGATCGTTGCTCTCGGACGTGGCGATAAGCCCATGCCCTTCAGCCCGGAGCGGCTCGCGAAGGTGCTGACCGAGCACACGGAGATCGCCGGAGTACTTGTCGACTCGGCTGGCCCCTCGATCATCGTCGAGCGCGACGCCCTCAGCTCTGTGCTGGTGTTGGCGATAGACATCGACGCCTAGGGTCTACCGCGCGCGCCGTACTCGTCCTAGGGTCAGAGCATGGCATCTGAACGTGTGACGCTCACCGTTTCCGACCCCGAAGGCGCGCAGGACGTCGAGCTGTCGAGTCCGAAGAAGGTCATCTGGCCAGAGGCTGGCATCACCAAAGCCGAGCTTGCCGAGTATTTCCAAGTCGTCGCCGAGCCGTTTCTGAGCGCTAATGGCCGCAGGCCCGTGTCGCTGGAGCGGTTCCGCGCTGGCATCGGCGGCGAGAGTTTCTTCTCGAAGAACCCGCCCAAGGGCACGCCCGATTTCGTGGACGCTGTGACGGTGACCTACAACAGTGGCAGGAAGCATCCGCAGATCGTGCTGAACCGGCCGAGCGCAATCGTCTGGGCCGCGCAGATGAACACGATCGTATTCCACCCTTGGGCGTCGCTCGCCAGTGATACCGACAACCCGATCGAGTTGCGCATTGACCTCGACCCGCAACCGGGGACCGACTTTGCCGACGCGGTCACCGCCGCGCACGGCCTGCGAGAAGTGCTGCGCGAAGGGGGATTAGAGCCGTTCATCAAGACGAGTGGGAACCGTGGTCTGCACGTGTTCTGTCCGATCGTTGCGGAGTGGGAGTTCCTTGATGTGCGGCATGCGGTGATCGCGGCAGGGCGAGAACTGGAGCGCCGGATGCCGCAGCAGGTCACCATGAGCTGGTGGAAGGAAGAGCGCGGAGAACGCATCTTCGTCGATTTCAACCAGGCGAACCGTGACCGCACGATGGCAGGTGCGTACAGCCCGCGGGCGCTTCCGACTGCCACGGTATCGACACCCGTGGAGTGGGAAGAGCTCGAAGGCCTCGATCCGAGCGTGTTCACCGTGCGCAGCATCCCGAAGCGCCTCGCCGAGGTTGGGGATCCGTGGGCTCGCATGCAGGACAAGCCTGGACGCATCGACACCCTGCTGGGCTGGTGGGAGCGCGACCTGGCTGACGGGCTCGGCGAGCTGTCATTCCCGCCGGATTTTCCGAAGATGCCCGGGGAGCCGCCGCGCGTGCAGCCGAGCAAGCGCGTCGACGAGAACTGGGACGAAGAAGGCAACCGTATCGAAAGCTGATTAGACCCTTGCGCTGCCGAACCCGCCGGTCTCGGGTCCCGGCGCGGACCAGAATTCTGATGGGTCGGGATGGCGGATGCTGTCAGCATCGAGTTCCATGAGGACATCAGTCGGATCAGATCCGTATGCGCTCACCCAGAGCAGTACGGTGCCGCCGACCGTCGGTGCATCGTTGGGGGCGGCGAGCAGTCTCTCATGCACTTCGTGCACTCCTGAACGCGTCTCGTACTCCACGGCGACGTGGAACATCAGCAGTCCACCGGCCCAGACCCCGGTCGAATAAGCGTCGATGACGTTGGCGCGTAGGCGTCGACCATGATCACGTAGCCAGCTGATGCGGGCGCGTTCGGTCTTGGTCTCCTGAATTTCCGCGCGAAGGCGTCGCAGGTACGCGAGCGTGAGGAGCGCCGCGACTGCGGCAACGACACCCGCAGTGATTTGCAGTGGCAGTTCATCAATAAGGAGCATTGGGACGAACGCCCCCAGCGCGAATCCCCCAAAGATGGCGGTCGGCGAGAGATAGGACTTCACCGGGAGGTATTCCACCCACTCGTTCGCGTATGCGAGCGCGCGCGCTGCCCATGCCATCGCGACGATGCCGACGATGGCAATAGACACGTATGGCAGGAGCATGGCGGGCTCTTCGGTGGGCTTGATCACGGCAATCGCACTCAAGACTGACCCCGATGTGGCGGCCGCGCCGAGGATCGCCAACGACGTCGTAGCAAGGAGTTTGGTCGATCCGCTCATTTGTCCATTCTCGTGTACTTCGGGGTCAGCCATGCTGGTCGCCCTGTGTCAGGCGAGCACGTCGGCGAGGTCATAGCCAGCCACGGTGTCGAGCTGGTCGTAGGTGCACGAGCGCGCTTCGCGGTCGGGGCGCCAGCGCTCGAACTGCACAGTGTGTCGGAAGCGTGCGCCCTCAAGCTGGTCGTAGCGCACCTCGAGCACGCGTTCCGGACGAAGCCTCACGAACGAAACATCCTTGGCTCCCGTGAAGCGAGAGCGTTCGCCTTCGCCCTTCACCGCTGTGCCGTCGTCGGCTCGTTCCACAAGTGGCGCGAGTTCGTCGATGAGTTCTTGGCGGCGCTTGTCGCTCCACGCCGCGACGCCGCCGACCTGTCGAAGGACGCCGTCACTGTCATAGAGTCCCACCAGGAGCGATCCGACGCCAGAGCCGGACTTGTGGATGCGGTAGCCGAGCGCGATGACGTCAGCAGTGCGCGCGTGCTTGACCTTGATGAGCGTGCGCTTGCCGGGAGCATACGGCTGGTCGAGCGGCTTGGCGACAATGCCGTCGAGCCCGGCACCCTCGAACTGTGCCAGCCAGCGTTTTGCGACGCCGTGGTCGGTTGTGGTGCGGGTCAGATGCAGCGGATACCGCGCGCCCGCCAGCATCCGCTCAAGACGCGCACGGCGTTCGCCGAAGGGGGCATCCTGCAGCAGATCGTCGCCTTCAGCAAGCAGATCGAAGGCGATGAACTTCGCAGGTGTTTCTTCTGCGAGCCGTGCGACGCGGGATGCTGCGGGGTGGATGCGCTGGCTCAGCGCCTCCCAATCGAGCCTCTGTGAGCCGGGCGCACCCGTAGCGACGACGATCTCGCCGTCCAACAGACACGGGCCAGGCAGCAGCCGTGGCAGCTCTTCGACGAGCTCCGGGAAATAGCGCGTCAGAGGCTTCGCGCCGCGCGAGCCAATCTCAAGGCTGGCGCCATCCCACGAGACGAGCCCGCGAAATCCGTCCCACTTGGGCTCGAACAGCATCCCACCGGGGTATTTTTCTGGATCGGGGACGGCTGCCGCGGCCTTCGCAAGCATGGGCGTCGGGATCTCGTAACGCATATCCCTATCTTGGCGTCGCCGTCTCTCCGGCGGAAGGCCGGTACACATGTCGGTTCAAAGAAACGGATGCATGCCGAAATCCGCAGTCTGGGCATCCGTGCGTGGAAAACGACCGACAGGTGTACCGGCGAAGCGCGGCGGTGACGGCCTCTCACGGGCAGCGTCGAGCAGAACGTGCGATCCTGGAACAAATGAATGAGATTCAGGGCCCGACCCCCGCTGGCACCTCCCGTCCGTATCGAACTCTGCGAGAGGCGCTACGTGCGCATCGCGTTCCAGAAGAGAACCACGACTTCATCTCGGCGATTGTCGAGGTCGTCGGCATCACGGCGCTGATCGACCGAGGACGCTACATCGAGGCGATCCGTCGTGATGAAGGACCCGACCTCCACATCGGCAAGACATACACCAACGGCTTCATGGCTGGCGAGCAGATCATCGTCGGCTCAGCTGCGTTGCGGTTGCAGCCCAGTGAGGGCCGTCAGCCACATCTTTACGTTTCTCACCCGAGCGAGTTTCGTCCGCTGACGCCGGCGAAGGCGACGTCGAAACGGGCGGCTGGCTCCCGAGCATCCACGCCCCGCGCCGAACCTGTGCTCCGCGCGGCAAAGCCAATCGAGCGCGACTACGGCTTCTGCGACGTCTGTTTCATGACCCGCACGGCTGCAGGCACCTGCGCCTGCGATTGACACCGCTTAGCTGAGGTCGCTCTGCAGCCGTCTGGTGACCTCAGCGATCGGCATTGACCGAGGAAAGACAGCGACGACCATGTCGTCTGCGCCGTCGCTCGATGCATCCGGAAGCACTCCGTACTTGCGCCGCGCATCGTCAAGAGCATCCTGCAGTACAGATGGCGCCACGCGCTTGGTGCTGCGCAGCAACTGGCGAAGCACGTGATTGTGCACGGCGGTGACGAGGGCAGCGAAACCGACCGCATCCAGAGGATCGACACCGGGCAACGCGCTGCGAAGATACTCGTCGAAAAGTCGTTCATAACGGAAGACCGTCACGATCTCGCGCTCGCGGAGAGCAGGCACCTGCCGCACGACTTGGTAGCGACGTCGCGCGATCTCCGGATCACTCGCGAAGTACGAGAAGACATGCTGGGATGCTTGGCACACGGCTTCCCACGGGTCAGGATGCCCCTCGGCGAGGAAGGCCCGCAACTCGTTCAGTAGCACCTCATGGTCGGCGAAGATTACGTCTTCTTTGCCACCAAACTGACGAAAAAATGTCGATCGTGAGACGCCAGCGGCCTTGGCGATCTGTTCCACCGAGGTCTGATCGAAGCCCTGGCGCTGGAACAGTTCAAGCGCTGCGGCCACGACGCCGGTACGCGGTTCTGCGGTGGGTTGCATAGCGAGAAGCTTAGGCGTCTCGGAGTGCTCAGGTGGAGGTAGTAAGCTTTGATACTGGTCGATGTCTCGACATCGAGAGACTTTTTCCGGACCGCAGCCCAGTGAAGGAAGCCCAGTGGATCTGTACGAGTACCAGGCACGAGACGTTTTCGAGAAGTACGGAGTGCCGGTCCTCGCCGGCATTGTCGCGGACACCCCTGAGGAGGTGAAAGCGGCTGCCGAGAAGCTCGGTGGCGTCGTCGTCGTCAAGGCTCAGGTCAAGACTGGCGGGCGCGGTAAGGCCGGTGGCGTCAAGGTCGCCAAGACCCCCGACGAGGCATACGAGGCAGCCAAGGCGATCCTCGGTCTCGACATCAAGGGCCACATCGTCAAGCGCGTAATGGTCGCCGAAGGCGCCCGCATTGCTGAGGAGTTCTACTTCTCCGTGCTGCTCGACCGCGCCAACCGCTCCTACCTCTCGCTGTGCAGCGTTGAGGGCGGAATGGAGATCGAGGTCCTCGCCGTTGAGAAGCCCGAGGCGCTCGCGCGCATCGAGGTCAACCCGCTGACTGGCATCGACAAGACCAAGGCCGTTGAGATTGCCAAGGCCGCGAACTTCCCGGAAGACCTCATCGAGAAGGTCTCCGACGTCTTCGTGAAGCTCTACGAGGTTTACAAGGGCGAGGACGCAACTCTCGTCGAGGTGAACCCGCTGGTTCGCACCGAAGATGGCGACATCATCGCCCTCGACGGTAAGGTCACGCTCGACGAGAACGCGTCGGAGATCCGTCACCCTGAGCACGAGGCTCTGGAAGACAAGGATGCTGCTGACCCGCTTGAGGCCAAGGCTAAAGAGTCGGGCCTGAACTACGTCAAGCTCGACGGCCAGGTTGGCGTCATCGGCAACGGCGCAGGCCTTGTCATGTCGACGCTCGACGTCGTCGCCTATGCCGGTGAGAACCACGGTGGCGTCAAGCCCGCCAACTTCCTCGACATCGGCGGCGGAGCATCCGCTGCAGTCATGGCTGCTGGCCTCGACGTCATCCTCGGCGACCCACAGGTCAAGAGCGTTTTTGTCAACGTCTTCGGTGGCATCACCGCGTGTGACGCTGTTGCGAACGGCATCAAGGGTGCCCTTGAGACGCTGGGCGACACCGCCTCCAAGCCGCTCGTGGTGCGCCTCGATGGCAACCGCGTTGATGAGGGTCGCGCGATCCTCGCTGACTACGCCCACCCGCTCGTGACTCTCGCCGCCACCATGGACGAGGGCGCCGACAAGGCCGCCGAGCTGGCGAACGCCTGAGCACCTCGACCTCAGAAAAGGATTAGAGATATGTCGATCTTCCTGAACAAGGATTCCAAGGTCATCGTCCAGGGCATCACTGGCGGCGAAGGCACCAAGCACACCGCCCTGATGCTGAAGGCTGGCACGCAGGTTGTCGGTGGCGTCAACGCCCGCAAGGCAGGCACCGCCGTTTCGCACGTCGATGCTGCCGGAAACCCCGTCGAGCTTCCGGTCTACGCTTCGGTTGCCGAGGCTATGAAAGAGACCGGCGCTGACGTGTCGATTGCTTTCGTGCCCGGTGCGTTCACCAAGGACGCCATGATCGAGGCCATTGACGCCGAGATCCCGCTTCTCGTTGTCATCACCGAGGGCGTTCCCGTCGGTGACAGCGCCGAGGCATGGGCGTACGCGAAGAGCAAGGGCAACAAGACCCGCATCATCGGTCCGAACTGCCCCGGCATCATCACCCCCGGTGAAGCACTCGTGGGTATCACCCCCGCGAACATCACCGGCAAGGGCCCGATCGGTCTCGTGTCGAAGTCAGGCACACTGACCTACCAGATGATGTTTGAGCTCCGTGACCTCGGCTTCTCGACCGCCATCGGTATCGGCGGCGACCCGGTCATCGGCACCACGCACATCGACGCCCTTGAGGCTTTCGAGGCTGACCCCGAGACCAAGGCGATCGTCATGATCGGTGAGATCGGTGGCGACGCTGAAGAGCGTGCTGCGGAGTACATCAAGGCGAACGTGACTAAGCCCGTTGTTGGCTACGTCGCGGGCTTCACCGCTCCCGAGGGCAAGACCATGGGCCACGCTGGCGCAATCGTCTCGGGCTCTGCGGGCACCGCACAGGCCAAGAAGGAGGCCCTTGAGGCCGCCGGAGTCAAGGTCGGCAAGACGCCGTCCGAGGCTGCTGACCTGATGCGCGCGCTCATCGAAGCGCTCTAAACAGTCGTTTTCAGAGGAAGGTCCCGGGCTTCGGCTCGGGACCTTTTCCTGTTTCAGCGCCGGGCACAGAGCTCAGGAGTAGATCGAGCGCCGCGTGCGCGTGAATGTGAGCAGTGGCATCGGACGGACGTTCCGAGAGCCAGAGCGCCAGCTCATTCATCGCGCCAGACAGTGCTGTTGCCAACGCGTCGATGAGACCGGGGGAGACACCGGCTTCAGCCAACCCCGTGCGCAGTTCGGCGGCGGGACCATCGTTGTCGTGCTGTCGCCACTCCGTCCAGCTCAGAACAGCTGGCCCTTCCACCAGGAGCACCCGGGCCGAAGCACCCTGTGTGATCGCGTCCAGGAACGCGTGGCTTCCCACGCGAAGTGCGGCTTGCGGCTCGACGCCTATCGTGGCCTCGACGATCGCGGCGGCTATTGATTTCTGCTGTGCGACTGCGACAGCAGAGAACAGGCCGGGTTTAGAAGCGTAGTGGTGGTACACCGCGCCCCGCGTCACGCCAGCCGCAGTTGCGATGTCGTCGACGGACGTTGCGGAATAACCGCGCTCGGAGAAGTGCGCGGTAGCCGTCTCGAGGACTCTTTGGGCAGTTGCGGCTGCGTCGGCGGCGCTTGCTCTTGGCATGACTGTTCCTTTACGTGCGTCTTGTATGTATTCTAGTGACACCGATACAAACTGTCTGTATGTAAAGAGGATCAGATGAATATCACAAGCTTTTACCCCGTGCTGATGGTCGACGATGTCGCGGCATCCGCACAGTTCTACCGAGACGTGCTCGGGTTCGAGACGACGTTCGAAGCCGATTGGTACGTGAGCCTGCGTTACGACGGGGGAGAGCTCGCGATTCTCGCTCGCATGCACGAGACGATTCCGGAGGGCTTCCGTGAGGCAGTAGGCGGCCTGCTGCTCAATGTCGAGGTTGCGGATGCGGCGACAGAGCATGCCCGCATGGTCGGCGAACTGGGGCTGACTGAGCGTCTACCGCTGCGCGACGAGGACTTCGGACAGCGCCACTTCATCGTGGAGGCACCCGGCGGCGTGCTCATTGATGTGATCGAGCCGATCGAACCATCAGCCGAGTTTCTCGCGGCCTACGCGCGGAGCTGATGCGGCTTTCTATGACCGCAGCCGCATCCACGCGTGGAGTGCCTCAGGGCGATTTGTGATGATGCCGTCCACTCCCATTGACGTCAGCGCCTCCCAATCTGCGTCCGTGTCGTGGGTCCAGACGAAGACGGCGAGTCTCGCTTGGTGTGCCAGCGCGACACTGCGGGCGGTCGCATGACGGGGGTTGACAGCATCCGCACCGATCTCCTGCGCGGTGGCGACGATCGACGCGTTGATCTTCTGTGTGAGCCACCCCACTGGCAGTCCTGGGGCGACTTCGGAGACGTGAGCGACGGTCTTCTCGTTGAAGCTCTGCGCGATGACTCGGCCCTGGAGGCCTGCGGCGTTGATCATTGCGACCGTCTTGCTGATGTCAGTCTTTCCCCACGCCCCCTTGTACTCGATCACGACGTTGGTGCCGCTGACTGCCGCAAAAGCGAGCGCTTCATCGAGTGTCGGAACCGTTGTCTCAGCGAACGAATGCGAGAACCAGGATCCCGCATCGAGCCCGCGCAGATCGTCGATAGTCAGCTCTGCCACGGCACCTGCGCCGTTGGTCGTGCGATCCACCGTCTTGTCATGGAGGATGACAGGCACGCCGTCCTTCGAGAGGCGAAGGTCGATTTCGAAATATTTCGCACCCGCGTTCGTCGTCGACATGAATGCAGGCATCGTGTTCTCGGGGGCGATCGAGGAATCCCCACGGTGCGCGATGATGACCCCAGGCTCACCCGGCTCGCGAAGCGTGAGGAACGGTCGCAGCGTGATCGTCCCGAGCGCCAAGAGCGATGGAGTGCTGCGCGCCGGTGTGAAAGCCGCGCCCACGGTAATCGTTGGCTCGGCGAGCGCATCGGTGGCGGGGGCCGAGAGCGTCGTGAACGTCGTCCATAGGGCAATGGCGATGGCTCCTGCGCCCCACAGCCGTCGTCGATGAACCCTCATGATCTGCATCATGACAGAGGGTGCGGCTCGCGTCGAGACCTTTTCGTTACTTTTGGCGATGTCAGAGGAAAACAGCGATGGGGCGGATGCCGCAGCATCCGCCCCATCGAATCAGACCAATCAGATACCGACGCCGAACAGCGCCTCGATGGGTCCGCGAGCGAAGAACAGCACGAAGCCGAAGCCGACGATCCACAGCAGCGGGTGGATGGTCTTTGCCCTGCCAGACAGCGCGTGCACGACGATCCAGGCGACGAAGCCCGCACCGATGCCGTTTGCGATCGAATAGGTCATCGGCATCACGGTCGCGGTGAGGAACACCGGTAGCAGCACACGGAAATCGCTGAAGTCGATGTGCTTGATCTGCGCGAGCATCATTGCGCCGACGAGCACCAGAGCCGAGGCAGCGACCGCGCTGGGCACCAGAGACGTGAGCGGTGTGAAGAACATCGCGAGCAGGAACAGCACGCCGGTGATCGACGTGGCAAAACCCGTACGCGCGCCCTCGCCGATGCCAGAGCCTGACTCAACGAACACTGTCGCCGATGAGGACGAGGTTCCACCACCGACGATTGCGCCGACACCCTCGACGACCAGCGCCGACTTGATGCGGGGGAAGTCGCCCTTCTTGTCTGCGAGCCCTGCCTCTTCAGCGAGACCGGTCATAGTTCCCATCGCGTCGAAGAAGTTTGAGAACACCAGTGTGAAGACGAACATCACGAGAGCGACAACTCCGACCTTGCCGAGGTCGAATCCGAAGTCAACGGCGCCGATCAAGCTGAGGTCCGGCATGCTCATGATTGCGCCGGTGAAGTCGAATCCGAGGCCAGCTTCAGGCCAGATAAGGTTAGCGATCGCACCGAGCAGGGTGCCCGCGACGAGCGCGATGAGGATGGCGCCCTTGATCCGCAGTGCGATCAGCGCGCCGCCGAGCAGCAGAGTGATGACGAACAACGTTGTGGGAATCGTCGCGATCGAGCCGCCGATACCGAGCTCCACAGGCGGAGACGGCAGCGTCGTCGACGACACGAATCCGGCGTTCACGAACCCGATGAACGCGATGAACAAGCCGATACCGACCGTGATCGCCAACTTGAGCTGCACGGGCACCGCATCGAAGATCATCTTCCGAAGTCCCGTTGCTGCCAGCAGCACGATGATGGCACCGTTGATCATCACCAGTGCCATGGCTTCAGGCCAGGAAACCTGGCCGACCACGCTGAACGCGACGAAAGCGTTGATGCCGAGGCCAGCGGCGAATGCGAACGGCAATCGCGTAATGATGCCGAACAGCAGCGTCATGACGCCGGCGGTCAGTGCGGTGGCCGCCGCAACCGCAGCGCCATCAAGAACGGCGCCGTTAACGTCTGGTGTGGAGAGGATGATCGGGTTGAGGATCACGATGTACGCCATCGTGACGAACGTCACAATGCCGCCGCGAACCTCAGCGCCGATCGTCGAGCCTCGTTTGCTGATCTCGAAGAAGCGATCGAGCGCGTTTCTCGGTTCGGTAGTGTGCTCGCTGGTGGGCGAAGGGGCATTTGTCATCGGGAGACCTCCGTGGAGACAATATCGTGTCCCGGCCTCGCGCGCGCGCCCTCGTGAGGCAGTCAGGTTCTCGTCGTAGTCTCTTGGAGTCATGCAACGCCTCCTCGTCGCGATTCTCGCTGCCGTCGACGCTGCCATCGCGGCGGCCGTCGGCCTCGTTGTGTTGCTTGCACCCCTCACGCTGCTGTGGACCCTCGCGCTCGGCGCAACAGCCGACTGGGGTGCGCTGTGGCCTGCGGCTGGCACACTCTGGCAGTTCGGTCACGGGGTGCCGCTGGAGATTTTTATCCCGGATGACGTGGTCGTTGCGGTCGGCATCTCGCCGGATGCTGCGCGCTTCACGCTCTCTCTGACGCCGCTTGCCTTTCTGCTCTTCACGCTGTTGTTTGCGGCGCGCTCCGGCACGAGGGCGGCACGTTCAGGAGCCTGGCTGTGGGGGGTCGTCTCCGGTTCCTTGGCATTCGCTTTGATTGCCGCGGCTGTGGCAGGCACGGCGCGAACGGATGTCGCCACCGTGCCGTTTTGGCTCGCAATCGTGTTGCCGGCCGCGGTGTACGTCATCGGGGCGTTGTGCGGCGCGGTGCGTTACGTATGGCGTGAGGGCGACGGGGGCTTCATTGACCGGCTTCACGATCGCGTGGACAGCTGGGGAGATTGGGGCGTGGTCCCCGCCGAAGTCGTGCGGGGCACCGCCGCGGTGGCTGTCGGCCTCACCGGCGTTGCGGCACTCGCCGTCTCGGTGATGGTGTTGCTGCGCGGAGGAGAAGTTGTTGCGCTGTTTGAAGCAGCGCGCGTCGACGCCACAGGTGCCACTGTGCTCACCCTGGGACACCTCATCTACCTACCCACGCTGCTCGTCTGGGCAGTGGGCTGGATCGCAGGTCCGGGCTTCGCGTTAGGCGCCGGTACTGCAGTTTCGCCCGCAGGGACGCAATTGGGTGTGGTGCCTGGTGTTCCCGTTTTCGGTCTGATTCCAGAAAACAGCTCGTTCTGGATGCTCATCGTCGTGCTGCTGCCCGTCGCCGTCGGTGCCTTCGCAGGATGGATGGTGCGCTCCCGGCTTGTCTGGGAAGACACCGCACATGGCCTGCCTCCGCGCGCCGCAATCGCGGCCGGAATCGCTCTGCTGAGCGCCGGGGTGACGGCAGTCGCGACAGCGCTGGCATCGGGATC